>JBDGYW010000898.1:0-3085 GCA_039588935.1 Gemmatimonadota bacterium
AGTTCTGCACGTTCTTCAGGTGTCAGCAAGCGTTGTTCATCATGATCCATACCTGTCTACCTCCAGTGGTTAGTCTTCGCCAGCAGCGAACTTTGCTTCCTCAAGTTCCTGCTTGCGCTCGGTTACATTGATCTGTCGCTCTTGGTTCTGAGCCTGCTTGATGTCAACCTGAGCCTTGACAGTGTTGAGTGTCATCTGGTCGTCCATCATCTCAGCTTCGATCCGCTTGAGCATCGCGTCGGCTTCCTTGACGCCGCCAGTCTGCAGCTTGAGCGCGGTGTCGGCCTGTATGTTGCGCAGCTGTTCGACCTGTATCTGCATTGCCAGCTGCTTCGCCTGCTCTGCTTCCTGCTGTGCCTTCTGCTGTTCTTCCGGTGACGGAGGCTGCATCTTTCTCGTGATCAAAGCAGACATCTCGGCCCTGAACGGGGTTGACGAGTTGTCGATCATGCTCTGTAGCACGGCGTAGTACTCGGGGGTTCCTTTATCGACAAACTGAAGCATCTGGGTCAGGAAGGCTTGCTCGATCTCACGGGACATGATGCCCACGGTGCCACGCACAACGAACTCGAAGTCCGCCGGGTAGCGCTCGGAGTCGTACTGCATCTTGCGCCATACGATCCGCTTCACGAGCTTCGTCAGGAATGCCTCCATGTTGAGCATCGTGCGTTTGTTACGCTTGACGATACCCGACACGTTAACAGCTGATGCGCCACTTGCCTGATCCCTTGTGCCTCCGTTGAGTACAGACGGATCGACAGCACCAGTAGCGAACTGCAAGAGCCGTTCAAGCTCCGCAGTCTGTATGAAGGTGGTCTGGTCCATAGCGCCCAACTGGAGCGGCATGATGGACTCACGCGGGTTACCGTTCATGCCCCATCCCTTGCCCGGCCATGCGTTGATGTCGGAACCCGGAGGCATACGGGTGATGTCGAAAGCGAACATCGGGTTGTTAGTCCATGCGAGGCCATCGGAGCGAGCACGCAGCTCGGAGTCCAGAGACTTCTGCATGTTGTAGCCTTTCTCCATGACGCCCCGGCCCCAGAACCTGTTCGGTACTGTGTCGAACTGCTCGGCCACGATAGCGCGATCTTCCATGACGGAAGGGTTCGCAATGGCACGCAACAGTGACTGTCCGTTCGCGATGGTGATCACAGCTTCTACCAGCTCATCCTTGTCGATGTCTGGTAGTTCATCTTCGGGTTTCGAGGCGGCCTTCGAGAGCAGCCTCAGCGGGACTACACCGTGGTACTCGACGATCTTCGCGGTGTTCGCTTTGGCGTTGTAGCCGGTCTCTGAACGGTCGATGGTGTAGTCGGGAGCGTCATGCCTGTGCACCAGTACGTCGTAGTACGTGCCATTAGCTTGACGGTTCTTGATGCGGTGTAGCGGCATCTCGAACTCGTGGGCGCAGCCCTGCATACCGTCGATGTCGTCACTGGCCGGGTCAACCACGAGGTTACCGGGCTCGATGGCGACGGGGTAAATCTTGACGACTTCCTCTTCCTCGCGGATCAGTGTCGGGTTGCCTGCTTCAGTCTTGCCCGGACGAGGCTTTACCTGCATCTCAACGTCCGTCACGATCTTCGCGATGAACTCACCGTACAGAGCGCCGAGCGTGCAAATCTCAGCCAGCGTCTCAACGATGCCGTCTTCGCGTAGGTCCTCGATGAGCTGGTCACGTACCCGCATAGCATCCGCACGGTCCTGATCGCTGACATCGTCGGAGACATCCACGAATGTTTCGCGGCTGAAGATGGCCTCAAGCAGCTCTGCTGCGGCGGTGTCCACTGCGATCTGCGAGGCAGGCGCGATGATCTTGCTGCGCTCACTCGCACGGGTACGGCTGGAGCTGTCCCACCGTCCGCGCCAGATGCGGTAGTATTCGTCCCACCGATCACGGAAGGTTGTCTCCCGCACGTCACGCCACGCATCCACGCGTCCCATGACCCACGATACGAGATCAGCTCTGGCCTGTGACGGCGTCGTCTCTTCACGTCCGACTGCGGTTAGCAGGTCGTCGTCAGGTATTAATGTCATATCATCAGTATCCGGTCAAGTCGTCCAGCGGGACGTACTGTGTCTGTGGCTGTAGTTGAGACATGGTCACCCATGTACCGGCCACTTGATCGAGGTAGGCGACCGCGTCGAGCAAGTCATCGTGACTCAGCTTCGACGGGAAGTCTACAGCCTGTTCAAGGAACGTGGAGTTCCACGCGCCCTTGTTCAATGTCACAAGGCCACGCTTTGCGCGTCCCTGAAGTGCCCACTGGACACGGTCGTACTTCTTTGTGTTGCCATGCTTGCACGGGAAGATGTTCATGTACTTGCGGTTCGAGCGCTGGAGCGCATCGAGCGGCCCCATGACAGCGTTCATCAGGGCACCTTTCTCGATACCGCAGGTCACAGCCTTGTGCTCGTAGTACGCTTCCATGATCTTCGCAGCGCACTCCATGACATCCCACTTGCCGTAGCGAATCTCCTTGATCCACCAGCCAGTGTCAGGCTTCCCGTTCTTGTCCTTCGTCGGGTATGCCTTCGCGATGCAGATGGCGTGATCGTCAAGCCGCTTCAGCTCGGCGTTCTTCTTACCGGAGCTACGCTCGAAGCCTGCAAGGTCAACCGTGATGAACCACGAGCCACCTTGAGGTTCCTTGTCGTCGATCTTGAAGTCGTCCTGATCGAACAACGCACCGCCCTTCGCGATGAAGCGCCCTTCGATCTCCTGAGCGTAGAGTTCAGGGGAACCGCGGGCGTAGTCCATCGCAACCTTTTCGAGTTCCTGCCGGTTCAGCGTCGAGTTGTCGTGCGACTTGAAGGTGAACGCCGCCCACTCAGGATCGCCACCGTTGAGCGCGTACAGATACATCTCGTAGCTATGGTTCTTGCCCTTCGGCGTGCCGATGAACAGAGCCGAGCCCCGAGCGTCCATAAGAGCTGGCCTGATGATCTCCTCCCACGCGTCAGCCGGGTGGTCAGCATACTCATCAAGCACAGCGTACCGTATCTTCAAGCCACGAGCCTTGTCGGGTGCGTCCATGCCCAGTAGGCGGATGCGGCAGTCACTGACACCGTTGTTCACGGT
>JBDGYW010000899.1:0-3083 GCA_039588935.1 Gemmatimonadota bacterium
AGTGCCCGCTACACGAATCCTAGGCGCGATCCCGAGGGTGAGCGCGATTTTCCTGCGCGTACACATGGCACGGCGGATAAGTGCGACTTCTGCCGGCATCGCATCGACAACGGCGCCATGCCCTCCTGCATCAATACGTGTCCCGCGGGCGCACGTATCTTCGGCAATATCAATGACCCGGACAGCGAGATTCGCCGGCTTGTGACCTCGAACAAGGTGGCGAAGCTGCTGCCGGAGCAAGGTACCAAGCCGTTTGTTTTCTACCTGGGTGGAGACCCGGGCGCCTTCACTTCACACCGCGGTTCGGAGACAACGTAGTCCGGAAGTATGACAAGGGCGGTCAACGATGGCTCAGGAAGGCAACTCGGCTTATGTGGGATTGACGCGTGCTCGAACCGCAGTGGTGACGACAGCCGTACCGCTTCTGGCGCTTATTGCAGCCTATTGGGTGTACGTCTGCGTCAGATTGATGACCAGCGGGCATGCCGACTTGAGCACCAATTCCTACGGCGCGGCATGGGGAATCATCGTCGTCAACATCGTCCATCTCATCGGGATTAGCCACGTTGGTATCGCAGTCTCCGCTGCGGTTCGCATCCTCAATCTCACGCCATACCGTCACGTCGCCCGCCTCGCGGAGCTTGTGACGCTCGTCGCTCTGACCACGGCGGTGATAAACATCGCGGTCGACGTGGGACGACCCGAACGATTCATCCTCAAATCGCTCCTTTATGGTCGCTGGAACGCGCCCATGGTCTGGTCGATGTCAGTCATCGTTCTGTATTTCACCGCCAGCTTCGTGTACCTGTATCTCGCGTTGCGGCGGGACCTGTGGTTGCTCGGCCAATCTCGCGATTCCCTCAGCAGGCTCTACAGCCTTCTCTCGTGGGGCTATGCTGATGCCGAGGTCGAGCGCCGACGGCATCAGGTGACCTTGTTCTATCTCGGGTTGGCGCTGGTCCCGATCATGATCGCAGTGCACTCAGTCTATGGATTCCTATTCGGCGTCATCGTCGCAAAACCCGGATGGTACAACCCGCTCCAGGCGCCGCACTTCGTCCTGGGCGCTGTCGTGTCGGGGTTTTCGGCAATTCTCGTCATCGCCGGCCTTTTGCGATGGGGGTTTGGATGGAGCCAGTTTCTGGCTGATCGCGTGTTCCGAGCCTTCAGCGCACTGCTCGCATTTGTCACTTTCCTGTACGTATACTTCGCCGCTTGCGAGCACATAACAGTTCAGTTTGCAGCCCTCCCCCATGAGAAAGCCGTATCGGACGCTCTGCTCACCGGCGCGTATGCATCGTTCTTCTGGATGATTCATCTGGCCGGCCTGTTGCTTCCCTTTATTGTTCTGCTGATCCAGAGCCTCACCGGCCGCATCAGCGTTGGGATCTCCGTTGCGGCCGGACTGGTTGTGAACGTGGCCATGTGGGCGAGCCGGTATCTGATCATCATTCCGCCGCAACACAATCCGCATTTGCCGGTACCTATTCCGGTGACGATGTATACGCCGTCCTTTGCAGAAGTTGTTGTGACGCTTGGGTCGTACGGGTTCGCGGGACTGTTGCTTTTCACTCTCGTTACGACGTTGCCGCTCTTCGAGGCGCCGGTCTCTGAGATCGCGCGGCGCAGCGTCACGAGAGCGGCCGTGTTTTCCCCCCGCGGCTACACGATGATGGTGACTGCGGCGGCGGCGGTGGCAATGACCGTCTGGGGTATCGCCACCCGTGGGCAGGATTACGCGCCACTCAAGTGGATCACGGGGTTCATTCTGCTTACGCTCATCCCACTGGAGAATTGTCTCATGCGGGATCGCAGGTCGGCGATCGATTGAATGAGATCAGTCATGACCCATCACCTTAAACGGAAGAGGATACTGTCATGAGTCGACTGCGGCGACGCAGGTTCCTGGAGACGGCGGCTTGGGGATGGGCAGCGGGTTTGGCGAATCCCCTGCGTGCTCTTGCCCGTCCCGGCAACGCGCGCCTGGATCCGGCGCTTCAGCAGGGCGGTATCGATTTCTCACCGCGAACGCTGAAACAGAGAACCGCGATCCCATCAGCATGCTGGCAGTGCGTTACGCGCTGCGCCATCATTGGCTTTGTCGAGAACGACACGCTCGTCAAGATCGAGGGCAACCCACGGATGCGCAGCAGCGCCGGCTACCTATGTGCGCGCGGACAGGCCGGAGTCAACCAACTCTATCACCCGGACCGTCTACTCTATCCACTGAAGCGAGCCGGCAAGCGCGGTGAAGGGAAATGGCAACGCATAACATGGGCGGAGGCGCTCGACTTGCTCATCGAGGGCGGTGAGATCGCGGGCCGCACCGTTCGGGGTCTGCGGGCGCTGCGCGATGAGGGGACTCCAGAAAGATTTCTCTTCCACTACGGCCGCATGACTGGATCGGATTGGGTGATCAACATGTTGTACTTCCTGCCGGCCTATGGCACCGGCAGTGTGGGCGACCATAATTCAATCTGCGTGGCCGCTGGGGGGGTGGGTTCGTCTCTCACCGGCGACGCACGCCCCAGCCATGGCTTTGACGATGCGCACATCATCCTCAACTTCGGAGCAAGCTTTCTGGAAGCCAGTTTGAATCACATCCCGGGCGCGCGTCGCTGCGTCGAGGCTCTCGCGCGAGGGGCCAAACTGTACACGTTTGATGTCCGCTTATCCAACACCGCCGCCAAGTCGTCTGAGTGGATTCCGGTCCAGCCCGGGACCGACTTGGCGGTGATTCTGGCGATGTGCCGCATCTTGCTCGAGGATGGTCTATACGATGACGCGTTTCTCCGCAACCATACGAACGCGTCGGCGGCGGAATTGAAAGCCCAGTTCACAAAATACACGCCGGAATGGGCGGAAGAGAAAAGCGGGGTTCCCGCGGCCAAACTCGTTGCCATCGCACACGAGTTCGCACGGACGAAACCGGGGATGTGTCTTGGCCTGCGGGGATTGTTCATGCACCACAATGGAGTGCAGGCGCAGCGAGCGCTCCATGTATTGCGCGTGCTTTCCGGAAACGTGGGAACCACCGGCAGGCGGCGGCCTCGTCCGCAGTGGAACTACCCCTTCCCGATGCC
>JBDGYW010000900.1:0-4285 GCA_039588935.1 Gemmatimonadota bacterium
CAGTGTGCACGACTACTACACCGGCACATTGGCGGCGGCATTCGGCGGCGTCACGAGCATCGTCGATTTCTCAAACCAGGTGCCAGGTGGGACGCTGATCAAGACACTTGAAGACAAACGGGAGGAGGCGGCTGGGAAGGCGCTGATCGACTGGGGTACTCATCCGGTCATCACTGAGCCAACCCAAAAGACGCTCGACGAGATCCCTCTGGTGGTGGATCAGGGTGCTCCCACGATCAAGTGTTACATGACCTACCGAGAAGACGGCTTATTGATCGAAATCGAAGATCTCGAGCGCATCGCGCGACGCCTCTCTGATGCCGGCGGCATGTTGATGCTGCACGCCGAGGACAACACGCAGATCGAGGAAAACGTCCCACGTTTGGTGAAGGCAGGCAAAAC
Source organism: Gemmatimonadota bacterium (assembly GCA_039588935.1). GTDB lineage: Bacteria > Gemmatimonadota > Gemmatimonadetes > Gemmatimonadales > GWC2-71-9 > JBDGYW01. The sequence continues at coordinate 403 of JBDGYW010000900.1, forward strand.
CGGGTCGATCTACCACGCGAAGAGCAAGCCACCCGAGGTCGAGACCGAGGCGATTCGGGGTATCGTGGAGATGGCACGTAACACCGGCGCCAAGTTCTTCGTGGTCCACCTGGCGAGTGACGGTGGCCTGGAACTCATCACCGCCGCCCGAGCCGAGGGCCTGGATGTTACCGCGGAGACCTGCACGCACTATTTGATGTTTGCCGAAGAGAAGCTCGAACGGGAAGACGGCATTAAGTGGATCTGCTCTCCACCACTCAGGGAGAAGTCCGTGCAGGACAAGCTCTGGTTGGGTCTCCAGGCCGGGCATATCGCCATGGTGACATCGGATGATGCGGCGTATTCGTGGGAGGCGAAGCTTTACGGCATAGACCGGTTTGACAAATGTCCGAACGGCATACCGGGGGTCGAAACGCGCCTGCAGATGCTCTACTCAGAGGGCGTGGCCAAGGGAAGGCTTTCGCTGCCGCATTTCGTCGAACTCGTTTCCACCATGCCCGCACGCCTGTTCGGACTCGCCCCCTTGAAGGGAAGTCTGACCCCGGGCAGCGACGCCGATATCGTGTTGTTCGATCCCACGTACAAGTGGACCATGGGGTTGGACACGCTACACATGGCCGCCGACTGGTCGGCCTACGAGGATATCGAGACGACCGGAAAAGTCATGAAGGTGTTCTCTCGGGGAGAGCTGATCGTGGACGAAAACGAATGTCTCGCCGAGTCGGGTAGGGGGCGGTACATTCACCGGTCTCTCTGAGGCAGCAATCACTATGGTCTCTTTGTTGAACGGTATTTCACATGCAGAATGGTGAGAATTTGCGCATCTACTCTGGCGCTTCGCCGGAGCAGGTAGCCGCGGACTTGGAGCCCCTCGTTCGATTCCAGGAGGAGGGGCTTTCTCTCGACCAGGTGAAAACGATGGTTGAGAAGCAACTCGTTCCTCACTTGGGTCGGTACGAACTGCCGTCATTCCACTTCCTGTTCAATTCCGCTCCAGAAGCAGGTGCTGAGCTGGGCGCTCAGATCGCCACACATCACAATCAGGGTGTCACCAACTGGCAGGTCTCCCCGGGCGGTGCGGTTTTGGAGGAACTCTGCTGTAAGGCTCTCTGCGATTTGTTCGAGCTGACACCGGGCTCAGATGCTACGGTTATGTACTGCGGCACCTATGCCAACCAACAGGCAATCTTCCTGGCGCTCGATCGGCACGCTGAACGATGCGGGTTCAGCCTGGCCAAGTCGGGTGTCCAGGGCTTCGGCGATCCGTCCCGCCTGGCGGTGCTCTGCTCGGCGGACGCTCACTTTTCGCTGAAACACGCGGTGCGGATGCTCGGGTTGGGAGAGTCATGCCTGGTGCCGGTCGCGAACGATGTCCACTGCCGAATGGATATTGATGGGTTGAGGGAGACTGTGAGGGAGATGCGGGAGGAGAGGGAGGTGTTCTGTGTCGTGGCGACCACCGGCACCACATCCACTGGCGCGGTGGATCCGGTGGAGCCGATTGCGGATATCTGTGAAGAGTTGGGTGCCTGGCTCCATGCGGATGCCGCTTACGGCCTGGCGTACAAGTTGGTGCCCGAGTGGAGCCATTTGTTTGCGGGGGTCGAGCGCGCCGACTCGATTACGTGGGACCCTCACAAACAGCTCGGCGTGCCGATCCCGAGTTCCGTCCTGTTCGTGCGCGATCCGGCCGACTTCCGCCGGGTGACACTCTACAGCAGCTACTGGAATCGTGAAGATGCTGTTGAACCCAACCCTGGAGTCAAGTCGATACCGACCACTCGGCCGATGACTGTGCTGCCTCTCGTGACATCGATTCGCCATCAGGGCCTTACCGGAGTCGTCCAAAGACTTCGTGCCCCGTTGGAGTCGATGCGGCAATTGGCCGACTACGTCGATAGCCAAGCCGACCTGGAGTTGTGTCATCGTCCCGACACGGGAATTTTGTGCTTTCGCGTTGTACCTGAAGGCAGGGCCGAAGCGGAGCTGGATGAACTGCAGAAGCTCGCTTACGACGTGCTTCTGAAGGAGGGCGAGCGGCCGGTGTCCATATCACAGATCGGTGACAAGGTCGTTCTCCGATTGGTCGCGATTGCCCCTTCAGTTACCACCGCGGATATGATCGAGACGATAGCGAGGGCCCGTGAGATCGTGGATAACGGCTGAAGTAATGGGAAGGGAGTCCTAAGCTTTGATTGAACAAATTCTCGACTTCGCGGCCCTGGTCGACGGGATCCTTTGGGGTTGGTGGACGATGGCCTTCATCGCGTCTGTGTCGGTGTATCTCACGATTAGAACGAATGCGTTTCAAGTGAGGAAACTGGGGCTCATCCTGAAGAGCACGTTTGGGTCTCTGGTCGATCGGTCCACGAGCAGTGATGGTGCGGCAGAGGTAGACGAGTCCAAGCAGAAGGGAAGGATGACTCCTTTCCAGGCCGCGAGCACGGCGCTGGCAAGCACCGTGGGTATGGGTAGCATTGCCGGGGTCGCCACGGCGCTCTCGATCGGCGGACCGGGGGCAATCTTCTGGATGTGGGTGCTGGCGCTGTTCGCCACCATCACCAAAGCCGCCGAGATCACCCTCGCGGTTCACTACAGGGACATCGACGAGACCGGCCGCATACGCGGCGGACCGATGTACTACATCGGTCCGCCGCGTATGCGGCCGGTCTCGTCGATCTCTACTGCAAGCACACACTGTCGGCAGGGCCTTCCTGGCGAGCTACAACTTCAACCCGTTCTTCGTCACAGGTGCCATGACCGTGGTGACGGCAGCAGTCATCGTTGGAGGAGTGCGCCGCATAGGCAGGTTCTCCGAGAGACTCGTGCCCTTGATGTCGGTCGTGTACGTGCTAGGGGGACTCACACTGTTTGTCGTGAACTACACCGCAATCCCGGAAGTTTTTGCTCTGATATTCAAGCATGCTTTTGCGCCAATTCCCGCTGCGGGTGGTTTTGCCGGATCTGTGGTGATGGTGACGATTCGTGAGGGAATGGCGCGAGGCATGTTCAGTAACGAGGCGGGAATGGGAACCGCCCCCATGGCCCACGCTACCGCGGACACAAAGCACCCGTTTCAACAGGGAATGTGGGGAGCCTTCGAAGTCTTCGTGGTCACCTTCATCATCTGCACGATCACCTCGTTTGCGGTGCTTTCGACTGGTGTGCTGTCGAGTGGTCAATCCGGAATCGAACTGGTTATCGTCGCGTTCTCTGCCGTGTTTCCGGAGAGTGTCGCCAGCGGTCTGATCTCGTTTTGCATACTTACGTTCTGCTTGTCTACGCAGATCGGTTTCTTCATCTACTTCGAAACTGCGGCGCTGAACGTTTTCGGGAAACGCGGCGTGCGTTACGTGAAGTGGCTGTATTTTGTTCCGCCCGTGATTTTCGCTGGGGTCGCAGACGTGGAGAGAATCTGGGTCTTCGCCAATATCGCCGTTGGCGTGTGTGCGATTCCCAATCTGGTGGCTGTGCTAGCTCTTAGTGGGGCATTCATGGCGCTGCTGCGCGATTATGTGAGCGGGCGAAACGTCTACGCGGCGAGCGCAGTGGACGCCTCTAAGGAATATGTCCAGGTGGCCGGGCGTGGTTAGGCGATTCACCCAAGCGTGGGCGAACCTGAGGGACTAGAATGGCGGACGACCAAGAGGTATTCAAAGTCGACAGCTTATCATTCCAGGTTGGCATGATCAACTGTTTCGTGGAGATGGTAGCCTGCGGCGTAAAGCAAATGGCCATCAGCCCGCCGCTTTCGCCAGAAGATTATGCCCGAATCCAGAGTGCCTCGGACAAGATCGTGCGAGAGTTTGGGATATCTTCCCATTTGGAGAAATCGCTCCTCGTCACGGATCTCCAGAGCGAGGAGTTCACAAAGGGCAAGTGG
>JBDGYW010000901.1:0-3080 GCA_039588935.1 Gemmatimonadota bacterium
ATACTCGACCCCAGCATCCATCGTTCCAGCCGTTGCTACAGCGGGATCAGTGTTCTCCTCCATGAATCCCAAGAAGTAGTGATTCGCGTCCCAGTCCTCACTCTTACAACGGAATTCGGCATAAATGGTCCGTCCAGCCAGTGGTATGAACGCGCCTCCATTCTTTTCGCTTTCGCTCGTTTGGAGCGAATTGCCATCGCCAATCGTCGCATCCGCGATCATTCGCAACACGCCATTGGCAGCATTGTCTTCACAATAGGTGCTGGGATTGAGTGTCACAGTACCAATGTCAACGGCTATCCATCCGGTCTTATCGGTAAGATCCAAGTCTCCACCAGATTCCGCCGTGTCCGAATAGCAGTTGGTGAAGTCGTTGAAGTATTCCGAATGCGTGAGCTTGAAGTGCCGCTCCTTGTCCTGCCACGCAGCCGCACCTTTCTCGTACATATAATCGGGAGACGTGCAGGTGATCGTCACCCTGGCCGTGTCCCCAGATGCAGCCGTGGTCGGGCTGATCAACAGGTAGTCCGTCGGAACGTCGAATCCAACGGCAGCGTGCTCATCGTAGATCCCGTAGTGCCAGCGGCAGGCGTCGGCGCTTGAGTCCGAGGCCGGGCAAGCCCACACCTCGTACTCGAAATCCGTGGACGCATCGAGGATCGACGCATCCAGCGTCCGGGTCATGGTGTTGCACTTGGAAACGTCGAGCACGGGCGAGTCCGTGGTCACCGTGGTGGCGAATTCATGGATGAACGTCTGCGTCCACGTAGTCTTTGCAGCACCATCGGCCGCGCCGATGACCCATGCTGCATTTGCACCCCCCGCCACAAGCAGGAGGGCGAAGATCACCGCCAGAAGCGGTAGGGTGTTACGAGTCATTTTCTTTCTCCTCCGTCAGCGCGCCGCTTGTCGGCGCATCCTTCGAATCTTCTGACGAGCGCGCTTGCGCTCATCGTTGTAGATTTTCTTGATCTGTTTGGCGCGAATCTCTGGACTACGATTCTGCCAGGACTCGCTTGAGATCCGGCGTCGCAATCGATCCGCAGCCCTCTCGTTCGCGTCCCCCCAGAGAATCTGCCATTCCTCTTGACTGACCTTGATGTGATCGATCGTCCTGCTGGGTTTGCCCAGAGTGAATATCGGTTGCCCGTATTCATCGTTCTGGTCTGCCAAGAAGCCGAGCTCACGGGCCACTGGATCGTCAGAGACTTTCGTCTGATAGAAGGGCGAGATGATGTCTGGTCCGATGCTACCCATCGGTGCCACCTTCCCGGTCACCGTGCGACCAGGCGGGAGAGTGCTTCGAGCACCGGGGATCTGGCTCATAACGGCCTCGAGCGGATTCGTGACCTCCCGGCGAGCAGGATCGAGCTGCCTCGCGGCTTGGCCCATGAGAGCGGTACCTGGCACCACACTCCTTGATACCGCCTCAAGATACTTGCCGGCACCACGCCTCGGATCGGTGACCGCCGTCATCACGTCTGCCAGACCCTTGATGAAGGTTTTCGAGGCGAGGTTCCGGGCCGGGATCATCAACAAGCTCCCAGCCATCTGGTTGAAGTCCTGACCCTCATGGTTCTTCCAGAGTTCGACCGCATCCGCGGCCATGCCCAGAAGCATTCCCATCGGCTCCACCCGGTTGTAGGAAATCCAACGATCGCCCACCCGGATCGAATAGGGTTGCCAAGTTTCGAACTTGGCTTGACGCCGACCAGGCTCGTGAGGGCCAGCTCCCGTGATCAGCCCCTGATCGGCCAGCATCGTCACAGCTCCGGCGATCATCCCACCCGAGGCAATTCTGGCACGGGCCAGATCGCGAGCAACGAGTCCGTTCTTGCCAGCCAAATCGGCGCGAACTTCCTTGAGGAATGGCGCGGCCGGCGTCCGTTTGATCGCCTCCTTCGCAATGTTTACGGGAGTGCGAAAGAAGGGAATGACGAACTGAGCCGGTTCATGCCTTTGAAGGTATCGCTGGAATCTCCTCCCGTGCTCGCCAACCTCCGTTGTGTAGGTGAGCCGGTGGGCAGTTTTCTCTGCCGCTTCCTTCATGGCATCATCGGGCACCTCAATGAGTGCATCTATGGCGCGGCGCTGTTCGCTTCGCGAGGCATTCTTGTACCTCGGATTGCCAAGCACTCGACGAATCGCTTGAGATTCGAGCTCCGCGGCAGCAGCGAGCGTCTTGAAGAACTCATCCTCGGCGACCAACGCGCGGCCAGGTGCGCGGATCCAGCGTCCTTTCCGTCCGCCGATCGCCTTGCGCCTTCCCATCTCCAGCTTGTCAAGAGCGAAACCTTCCTGCTCCAGATCGAAAGCCTTCGCCGCTACCTGAAGAGCCTTCTTGGTGGCCTTGAGTCCAGCCATGGCCCGGTGAGGGGCCTCCCGCAAGTAGACCTTCTCGCCGCCGTGGAGCTTCCCCAGGACACCAGCGATCCCATGTTCGAAGGTATCCCAGGATTTGAAGATCTTGTTGGAGATCGTGTTGACCGCATGGGTAGTCGGACCAGAGAGGAGCCCCATCTTCCAAGCTTCAATTAGCTTCTGCGGCGTGGTCGCCGCCATCATGTCATCGACGCCAGCCATCATCTGGTGAGGATCCATCTGCTCGAGGAGCTTCAGCGTAATGTCCACGTTCTCCTCGCCACCCATCCGCTTCATAAACTTGATGGCAGCGCGGGCCTCGTCGCTCGTTCCCTCGCGGTAGGACTGAAGAATGTTGAGAGTGCGGCCGGCCGTAGAGCGGGCACCCTGAGCCTGATCCACGAACATCTTGAGCTTGGCCGCGGCTTCGAGGGCGGCGGTCTTCTCCTCGGCTGTGGCACCTTCACGAAGGGCAGCAGTGCGCTTCCTGATGTAGTCCTCGCCAGCCGCGTCTTGCATCTCCATCAGACCGCGCATCTGGTTCTGGTTGACGGGATCCTGGGCCTTCCTGCCAAGCGCCCATTTCGTGTCCATGTGGCGGGCACGGGCAACAACGATCGTCTCTGACCAGGGAATCTGAAGGCTGCCAGGATCCTCGATTCTGGAGACTCCGCGAGCTTGGGCGAACTCATCGGTCTCGTCGGCCATGCGGATCCTGG
>JBDGYW010000902.1:0-3075 GCA_039588935.1 Gemmatimonadota bacterium
CTATCACCTGACGCTTCAGGCAGCCATCAGCGGAACGGTGGGGCACCTAACGATTGTAATCAATGATGACAATCTGTGCCTACCAGTCCGGGCAGACTTCACAGTGGTGGAAGAGGCCGTCTATGATGCGATGTATGCGGCTTCTGCGACGGGGCCGCAAGTTCTCGCTAATGGGGCCATCACTGACGCCAGCCTAGCCGGCAACATGGAAATCGTTTTCGAGACCGACTTCGGGACGAATTACAACACCACCCGCAATGCTTGGGCTACGAACGCCCAGGACTTTGTGGGCACCACCGCAGCCGACCCATTCAACGGGCAAATTGTGGCCGCGAGTGTAACCACCAAGACGGGCTACACGCTCACAAATCTAACCGACGCCAGTGCGGGGAAGCTCGACGACATGCTCGACGGGACGGGAGGCGTGACAATTTCCTTGGCCAAGGTATTGGTCACGGCAAATGATGCCGATGGCGGAATCTACGTCGAAAACTCTGGCGGCCCTGGCATTTCGACGGTTGGTACGAGAGGGTTTAACGCAATTGGCAATAGTCAGTCTGGATGTTGGATTCAGGCTACAGCGGGCAACACCGCTGGATTCTACACGAGGGGGTCCGGGACGGGTGCCGACATCGACGGCGATATGACAGGCAACATCACGGGCAACCTCAGCGGCTCGGTCGCGTCGGTGACGACTGGCCCAACCGTGATAAAAGCCGCCGCCGCCACCGGCACGCTGTCGACAACGCAATGCACCAGCACGTTGACACATGCCGACGATAGACTGGTTGGCCGCAAGATCGTGTTTACAGCCGGAACAGCAAGCGGACAAGCGGGCTTGATTACGGGCTATGCAAACGCAAGCGGTTTGGTGACGTGGATTCCCGCTATGGCAATCGCTCCGGCCGATGGCGACACGTTCGAGATTCACGATTTTGATTCCGGGCTAATTACACGAGCAGCAACGTACCAAGCGGGTGCTATCTGGATCGACACGACAAACGGAGCAGCCGGAACGGTGGATTACGTCAATGGCACATCCACGAACCCGACAGATTCGATTGCCGACGCGAACACGCTTGCAACCTCGGTCGGAATAGTGCGGTTCAATGTCGCACCGGCATCGAGTATCACGCTGGCTGCATCGCAGGACAACCAAATCTTCACAGGCTCGGCGTGGTTCCTCGTCTTGAACGGGCAATCCGTCAATTTGAGCACATTTGAGGGTGCCGTCGTCACTGGAACCGGAACCGGAATCGGAACGTGGAACAATTGCGTTTTCGGCACATGCACGCTGGGTGGTGCGGCAGTATTTCGGGACTGCGTGTTGGGTGATTCGTTCTTCGGAGGCACGATTACCCTGGGGTCGGCAGCGGTCTATACGTTCCTCAACTGCACTTCCAGTCTTCCGGGGCCGGTGGGGGTTACAATCGACTTTGGCGCAGCGATTGGCAACAGTACGGTCAATCTAGCCGGATTCGAGGGCTCCGTGACGATTGCCAATCTCGGTGCAACCGGGACTGACGTACTCGTGGTGACGGGCGACTGCGAGGTCACGCTGGCCGCCAGTTGCACCGGCGGGACGGTGTTCCTTAATGGCAACATCGGATTCACGAACAACGGGTCCGGGCAGACGATCTATCAGGATGCCCGATTTGAGTTGAGCCGTATTCTGAGCGATTCGACGGCCTTCGATGGTGCGGATATTGCTGCCATTCTCCTGGACACCGGGACGACGTTACCGACTACGCTCACGACCATCGAAGGCAAGGTTGACACTGTGGATACGGTCGCCGATGCCATTAAGGTTATCACCGATGCCCTCACTGCTGCCGCCGCTACTAAACTTGCCTTGTCGGCGGGAACCATTGTCGCCGGCACGGTGAGCCACGATAACACGGCAGCTTCGACAACCGTGTTCTATGCCAATGACATTACAGAAGCGATCGCCGACCATTACAACGGACGGATTGTGATCTTCACCAGCGGGGCGTTGCAGTATCAGGCAACAGATATTACCGACTATGCGTTAGAGTCGGGAGAGGGAAAATTCACCGTGACGGCGTTGACCAGCCCCCCTGCCGATAACGTGACCTTCATCATCGTGTGACATGGCTCAAGTAACAGAATTATCTGTAGCGGCACTGCCGGGAATGGTGCATTCGTTCGTGGCGAAGGCGTCGGCAATAGCAACCGCTCCCACCGTACCCGGCATGGAATGGACGCTAGACGAAACCCATCCACACTGGACGCTAGACGAAACCCATCCACACTGGACACCCGACAGCAATCCAATCAACTGGACATTGGACAAGGAATAACGGCATGGGCCAAATTATAGCGGACCAGATTCCCGCATTCGCAGTTGGCGATACACGGAACGGAGCCATATCGTTCGCCGAGCAATTAGACAGCGGCGAGGTGCTCACGGGAACGCCAACCGTTGTGGAGTTGACGACAACCGACTTGACCATCAGCAGCGTCGCTGTCAGCACAACAGCGCTCACGATCAATGGTGAGACCGTGGCCATAGGCGAGGCCGTACAGTTCAAGGTCACGGGCATGACGGCAGCAAACTACAGACTCAAGGTAACGACCACGACGGATAGCACGCCCGCCCAGACATTGGTGCGTTATGTGAGGTTCCAGGTTGTGCCGGAGCCCGGGAGCCAGAGCTGATGCCAAGCAAGCCATTGAAGCCATGCACACGGCCGGGTTGCCCCGCCCTGGTCAAGAGCGGCCGATGCGATGAGTGCAAGCGGAAAGGCGGCGGAGAGCAGCGACGGGCACCGTGGAGCGTACAGGCGCATCGGTGGTACGCCAGTCCGCGGTGGCGAGAGGCACGCGAGCGGTTCTTTGCCACGCACCCGTTGTGTATCCAGTGCGAGGGAGAAGGGCGAGTCGTGCCGGCAACCGTTGTCGATCATGTCCGCCCACACAGAGGGAGTGCCGTGCTGTTTTGGGACAAAGGAAACTGGCAGGCGTTGTGCGAGTCGTGTCACAACGCCAAGAGCGCGAGGGAACAACATCACGGGGGGGGAGGGGCGCGAGCCCGGAAGGTGGGAGCCGCCTAAC
>JBDGYW010000903.1:0-3073 GCA_039588935.1 Gemmatimonadota bacterium
TGGAGTACATGCTCAGAGGCCAGCTCACCCCATTGTCCCCCGAGAACCTGTTCAGTGACACGACGTGGATGGTTGCAGCGGTGTTGCGGGCAATCAATCCTCTGATTGAGGGCCGAACGGCGGTCCCACCATGAGCACGAAGTGCGTCCAGACTGCCCTTGCCACCCTCATGCTCGCGACCGTCATCGCTGCATGCGCGCGGCGCGAAGTGCACGACCAACCATTTGCCGTTCGCCCGGACAGCCTGTTCCTCAAGGTCCGAACGATCGCGGTAACTCCTGTAACCACTGACGGTGACCTCATCATTCCCGAGGAAGCCGCCGCAAAGCTGGAGGGTTCCCTCGAAGAACAGCTTCGGCAAGCCGGTTTCAACGTAGTCCCAGCATTCGAATACATCGGGATATGGCAGCATATCGCTGACGAGTTCGGCGGCTTTTTCGATACCTACACCGGCGAGCGGGACGAACAGCTGTATGAAGCTGCAACGAGTCTCCTGCGCAGGGAGCTTCGAGAACGCTTCAATGCAGACGCGTTGCTTCATCCGGAACTATGGGAAGGGACAGTGCCGTTTCATGAGGGCATCGCCCGCTGGGACGGAACATCACAGGCGGTCTTCGGAGCTTACGGCCTGAGCGGTGAGGTGCGCGCGCTTTCCTTGGTGGTGTTCATCGAGGACACTGCAGGAACCGAGTTGTACTCGAACGGCGTCGGTTTCGCAACGATCGAAGCCTGGCACAACAACGACTGGTTGCCGCTCGTGCTGGACGGAGTCATTGGGGATTCGAGACTGGTGTCAAGAGCGGTCAACACCGTGCTGACACCAATCTTAGAGGCCCGAACCACCGATTCGAGTCGGGCGCGTTAGCTAGCCGCTAACCGCTCCGGCTGATCACGAGGATTGCTCCTCCTGCCACGCCAATTCCCCAGCGGGTCGTGGCATCAGACGCATTGAGGAAACTGACTTCTTCGACGCTCTCCACTGGTATGTCGTGTAGATAGCTCACATCACCGACTCTCACGTTGTTCATGTACACCATGACCGGATCTGGCCCCTGACTCGGACTATTGCCCCTGGACCGAAGCCACATGGGTCGAAGTCGTCGGATCGCGTCGTATAAGGTCAATTCCGACGTGTCCACCAGATCCTGATGGCTGAGCCGGTTCTGAGACCTGCCGCTGCGCTCCCCCGATTGCGACGCGGTCGCACACGAGGAAACAACTGCAATGAGGATGCAAGACAGAACTAAACGACGGGCATGACGCATAACGACCACCAGAGAGATGAAGTTATCAACTGTCTCGGCGCCTAGGGAACGACAACTCAGTATTGGACGGGCCACGGCGGCTGCCCGACAGGGCAAACTACCGTCTGAGGGTGATCAGTTCGATCACACCACCGCCAACGCCGGTACCCCACTTGGTGGTGGCATCCCTGCCATTGAAATATCGAATTTCGACTATCCCGTCCAACGACCGGGCTTCTAGAAAATCGACTCCACCGGCATGCACATTGTCCATATACACCTGGACAGTCTGGGTAGAGCCCAGGCCGCCCGTTCCCCTTGTTCGCAGCCAAGTCGATCGTAACCGACGAACAGCATCCATGGAGCTCGATCCGGCGGGCAGCTCGGCGAGTTCCTCTTGGCTTATCACGTCACGCGAGCCACGAGGGCGCGTCGAGTCGGACTGAGAACCGGCGGCACAAGACCAAGCCAGCGTCGCAACAACAAACAGCAGAGACAGACGGAGAGCGTAACGCATGTTACCCCCGATGCGGGATAGATTCATAGAAAGGTACCACTCCAACCACGAACTGGTTCCCCTGCGTCAATTCTCTTACACAAGGAAAAACACGCAAGCCGCCGGAGACAATCCTCTACACCTCAACGACCCCGGGCCGTTATGACCTCAATCGCCCCTCCGGCCAATCCCGTCCCCCACCGATTCGTTGCGTCCGAGGCGTCAAAGTAACGAATCTCACTGACTCGTTCGAGAGGAATGCTGGTAAGGAAATCGAGTCCACCAACTCGGACGTTGTCCATGAAGACAACTACCGGCGCCGTACCCGCAAACGAAGCGGGTCCCCGTGGGCGCATCCAACGTGGCCGAAGCCGCTGAACGGCATCATGGGCAGTATACTGCGTCGGGAGAGACTGGATCTCCTCGATCGATATAGGAGCGCGTGAGCTCTGGGACCGCTCGGGACCGCCCTGCGTGCCGGCTGCGCAACCGGTCATCGACGAAAGCAAAGTCAGTAGCGCGTAGAACCTGAGAAACCGCCGCATCCTATCCCCCCCGATCTACCGTGTGAACGCATCTCTCTGCGGGCACACACTCTCGCGCGCAGCAGAGATCTGCCCCATCTTACTAACTGGGGTATTCTTCCTCAAGATACGAAACGACTACGGGAACTTCTTTCTGACTGACGTGTGGATATCCGGCGAGGCACGCTAGTACTCAATTGGAGGTGCATGTGATATCGGCCCGGCGTTTATCGGCGTTACTGGTGTTGTTTGGTTTCTCCGCAGTTGTTGCGCAGGAACCCGAACCAACTGCTCACGGAGTGGGTGTCCTGTTCTCATCCGAGGAGATGTTGAATCTGACTATCGAAGCTCCACTCAAATCCATCTTTCGTCAACGCGGCCAGGAAAGCGAAGATCATGAGGCGACCCTCCGGTATAGTGGCGCCGATGGAATCGAGACGGTCCTCGAAATTGGCCTCAGAACGCGAGGCAAGTTCAGGCTCAAACGATCTACCTGCAACTTCCCACCGCTGCGGATGAACATCAGGACTCAACAGGCGGAGAATACGGTCTTCGCCGGTGAGGACAAGCTGAAACTCGTCACGCACTGCCAGAACGGCCGTTCGGAATACGAGCAGTACGTGCTCCAGGAGTATCTGGTGTACCGTCTCTACAATTTGTTCTCTGATTTGAGCTTCAGAGTGCGTCTCGCACGCATTACGTACGTGGACACCGAAGAAGACAGTGACACACTCACTCGCTACGGATTCCTCATAGAAGATGAGGACAACCTTGCGTTCCGCAGCGGTTGGGAGACTCTGGCCGTGCCT
>JBDGYW010000904.1:0-3072 GCA_039588935.1 Gemmatimonadota bacterium
GATCTGGCAAGCCGAGCTTCTCGCACATCCAGACCATGTACTCACGGCTCCACTTCAACACATGATGCAGAAGTGTCTCGTACGATTCGTACGTCGGATCGTCCGTCTCGGGCAGGTCGATCCCAGCGGATCGTGCTTCGCTCCATGCACCAAGGAAGCTGCGCACGCTTTGGCCGTGTAGGATCACCAGTGCACGTGCCCCGCGGTACACGTACCCGGTCAAATCGTGCTCGACTTAGCGTGATCCAGGTCGACGATCAGTTCGTCCAAGGATCGCTTCGGCACGTGGTGGACGCCGTTCTCATCGCGCCAGTACTTGATGTCACCATCCGCGCCAACTGTTTCGACTCTGACGGTTTCGGCTGGCATCCCAACCGCTAATACGAGGAGGATCTCGAGATGCGCGGGTAGCCCCAACGCCTCACTCAGCTCCTCTCTCCGAATTGACCCCAACATGCAGCCACCGAGGCCCTTTTCCACCGCGCCGAGGAGAATGCTCTGCGCAACGATTCCATGATCGCAGCCGGCATCTTTCCGGATACTGGTGTCGAGGAGGATCACGATGTACGCTGAGGGCCGTTCTCCCTCGGATGGACCAGGCCAATCCTGCAAGTAGCCCGCCCAACTGAGTGTCGGGAATATCTTGGCGTTTGTCGTTGGATCGTTCGAGATGACGTACTTGAGTGGCTGCGCATTTGCACCTGACGCTGACAGTCTGGCGAGATCTACACAGTCCCTCAACACTCCTGCTTCGATATCGACACTCTCGACGAACCGGCGATAGCTGCGATTTTTCTGTACGAGGTCACACAACATCTACTGTATCCCTCCGTGTCGGAGCGTGGGTGCGTAATCTGGTGGACCTGTGGATGGCATGCAGCAGGCATCATGACGAAGTCGATCCCGTTGACCTGAAGACCGCCGAGTGGCTCAGCCGGACAGCTGATTCGCCAACGTACTCCCATCCAGATTCCTTGGCGAAGTCCGTAGTGGTTTGGAGGTCACCCCGGGTCACATGCATCTTCGGCTCAGCGATCAACATCTTGCAGTCTGTGCGAGCGATGGAACGGAGTTGTGTGAAAAGAGCGACCTGATCCGGTACTTCATGCACCATCCAGAACGCCAATATGAAATCAACGTCGGTCGTGAAACCGAGATTGTCGGAGCTGCAGCAGTGAGTTTGAATTCGATCCGAGACACCTTTGCGCGTGGCCCTCTTCATCAGGATCTCGAGCATCTCCGGTTGGAGATCAACAGAGTGTACGCGGCCTTTCGGACCGACAAGGTGAGCCATCCCAATTGAGAAGAACCCCATGCCGCAGCCAATGTCGATGACCGTCATCCCCTCCTTGGCGTAATCCTGGAGCATCCGCGCAGGGTTATGGAATAGTCGTCTGATTGGATTGTCAAAGAGGTACGCGTGCCGCCAGGGGCAGACGTCGTGGGGCACCGATGGACCTCCAGTCTATGGATCTCTGTCCCTGTAACGTTGAACCTGCTCAGCGAGGTTTCTGGGCCGAGTTCTGATAAGCCTGCCTTCCAGACTCACATAGACCGTTGCCATGTTGACGCCCGGCAGTTGGGTGGGGCCGTACGTGTATACCCAAGCACGAGGGTTGCCTTCCAGTTCCTCCACCCCTTGGATGTTGAGTTCGATCTTCCTTGCGCCCATGAATGCCGGGTTTGGCCCAACCACTTTGCCTGCCGCGGCTCGGCTTCCTGCGTAGGATGCTCCATACAGGAGACCAACGATCAGGCCAATGCCTAGGAGGATCTTCAGGAAGCGATACATGTCATCTCCGAGTCTGGCGAGTTACGCCGATCATTTCGCATAAGATACCGCTTAACCCCTTTTGCTCCAACGGTTTCGGTCGATTTGGTCGGTGCCCGTGGGTTCTGATTCGGTGCTTCAGAGTCCGATTTGCTCTGCCTGGGGTGGTACCGCCAGTCTCCTTGTGTTCGTATCGTTCCCGATCCGACCCCGGAGCGCTCCCCTGACGCATTCCCTCACTCTGCGCTT
Source organism: Gemmatimonadota bacterium (assembly GCA_039588935.1). Lineage (GTDB taxonomy): Bacteria > Gemmatimonadota > Gemmatimonadetes > Gemmatimonadales > GWC2-71-9 > JBDGYW01. The sequence continues at coordinate 2,021 of JBDGYW010000904.1, forward strand.
CGCGGCTCATTCAGCGCTTCTGAGTGTGTACCGTGGTGATTTCGAACTCACCCCTCAGGAGATGGTGGATGGGCAGGGTGGTGATACACCACGCCGGCGCGCCGGTGCAGGGTGAGATGTCGTTCGTTCCGCACATGCTCTCTTGGGCTCTCAGAGGGCCCTCCAGGCTTGCTCCGCTAGAATCCTCCAGTCTCATCAGCCGACGGGCCGAGTGTCATCGGTAACGGCACATCAAGCAAACGGAGGAAGACCGTTAGTTGACCCCTGTGATGTACCACATGGCTCAGCACAAAATCGCGAACCACACTACTCTTCGGCGCCGAGAACACATCCTGGCCGTTGAACTTCATCGTCCAGGTCTTTCTGTATTCCTCATCAGGCGTGGCTGAAAGGACCTTTCCCAATTCGGCGACGCTCTGGTCGCGAGCGTCGAGGATCTCCGCAACGGAATCGTAGACAGTCGGAGTGAATCCCTCACCCATGTCCAGGAGGTCCTGTTCGAGTGTGAGTTTTCCCCAGCTCGGTAGCTCTGCTATGTGTGTTGCCAGGCGACCGAGCGGCATCGACTTGTCGTGTGGTCTCCACTCCAGCTTGTCTTCCGGCAATCGCTCCAGCAGTGCTCGGGTACGCGAGGATTCCATTGTGAGTTCTTGGATCAATCCGTCGCTGATGGACATGAGTCATCCTCCGTGTGTTTCTGTACAGCAGGTTGTCGTACTCGAGCCAGAGGCCGTGGGGCCTCGACTGTTCCTGACTGGAAACTGCACGGCAGGCGCGGCCCACGGAAGGATGCACTCGCACGACTTGCCCTCGACCGTGCTGGCCATATTATCTGATGAGGATAAGACTGGCCAATTCGGATACACATCGGGTGTCGAAGATGCGTTCACTCAGTCGCATTGCAGTTCTTGTTCTTTGCGTTTCAGCGTGCGAAACCACACGCGAGAATGTGGTCATTGCAGTTGCAGCGGGGGAGTCCGCCCTTACCTGGATTCAAGTTGCGGAACAGGTTTTGGCCGAGTGGGGTGAATCCGGAATCACGATCGCCTACG
>JBDGYW010000905.1:0-3069 GCA_039588935.1 Gemmatimonadota bacterium
AATCTAACCCCAAGATATAGTATTTGGTATATGGTACTATGCCTGGGGAGGAGATCATTAGATGCATGGCTATTTCTCTATACCAATGCAAACGCTCTCTCGCACGGGTTTCACGCCTGGTGATGCAGGTACTGTTGGTTCTATGGGCATACCCTACGCACAGGTAGCTCGCAGGCCGCTGCACGATGTGGTGGCTGCTTGGCGGCCGGATGAGAAAGTTCAAAAAGTTCAGATCCAGAAAAAGCTGCCGAAGCCCGTGATGACCACAATACAGCGCGTCGATAAGTTCATTGGCGGCTTTCCTGCGGGCTCCATGTCAATGCTCGCAAGCCGCAGCGAGTTCCTGTTCAACCTGGTGGCGCGTGTTATCGTTAATACCGTGAGCACCACGGAGCGCGACGTGATTTATATCGACGGCGGGAACTCATTGGATCCATATCTACTGACCGCTGCATGTCGGTTGTTCAGGCTGGATGCAGATTCTATCCTGCGCAAAGTGCAGGTGGCACGCGCGTTCACGGTGTTCCAGCTGGACACGCTCATCACGCGCAATCTTGAGCGCATCTTGGACCAGCACAGGCCGCGGTTGGTGCTGGTGGCGTGCTTCTCTGAGCTGTTCTTGGACCGTGACGTGAACTGGTACGAGGCGAAGACGCTGTTCGAGACCGACTTCCAGAAATTGCAGGCGCTCACTGAGCGGTACAATGTAACAACACTGCTCACTAACTTCGGCCGCGATAAATCAGTGCACCGCTTCGAGCTCGACCGCCAGCTCAGGAAATGGCTCACACCAGAGCACCGGCTCAGCATTCGCTCGCCGTCAGGGCGCAAGCTGCGGTTGGTCAAGGGCACCGGCGAGTTCATGGATTACCTGCCGCTGCCGCCGTACCAGTGGAGCTTAGATGATTTCACGCCAGGTGGTGAGCTTTGTGGGTAGGACAGTGCCGACGTTTAGGATGATACTAGAGCACGTGATCAGCGACTGGCGCACGTTCCGCAGGGCACTGAATCTGCGCGACAGGGCAGCATTTGACGCCATGATGTACCGCGCCAGGCTGCATGCGGCTGCCGCAAGCAATGCTGCGCGGCTGAACCCCACGGAAGCACTGATGATGGCGATACTCCTCGAGCATGAGAATGAATTAGAAAAGCTGAAAGGGTCTAAGAGTCGAGAGTCTAGTGATGAGGATGAGGATAAAGGGTAACCTCAGTGGTTCGCGGTGATATAATGGGTAAGCTGCAAGGGTGGTTATTGGATGTGTACCCGAACTACGAGTTCAATTACATGACCAGCTGGCTCAAGCTGGAGAACGGAACTAACACCAGCGCCGAGCAGCTCTCTGAGCCGTTCGACCCGAAGTTCTATGTTCACGGTAACCGCCAACGCTTGCAACAGCTTGCAGCGAAGTTGAAGAACTACCCAGAGATCAGAGCTCTAGATTATAAGGAGCATCGGCTGTCCATTGACGACCCGAAGCGCTATCATGTACTGGAGGTCACCATGCGCGATTACCGTGAGCTGAAACCGTGTGCCGCCATGATAGATCGCGAGGGTAAGTTTGCCGAGTTCCAGCTGTACAATGTGGACTTGCGGCTATCGCAGAAGTACATGTACAGACGCAGGGTATTCCCGCTTGCACGGGTTGAGGTGGGGAAAAAATTAGCAATAGTGGATGATGACAGGTTATCAATGAATTATTATGTGCCAGAGCTCAAGAATGTTGAGCTGGAGATAAAGGTGAACAAGCGCGGCAGTGTAGTGAAATACGACGACCCGTTGGGTGAGGTGAAGGTTGGTGATATCACACTGGATGATACTGATGAGCCCGGGCTGCTGCTTGGGTTGGTGGAGGCGGTGGCAGAGCTCGACCCGGACATAATACTCACCTCTGGCGGCGACTCGTTCGTGATGCCGTACCTATACTACCGCGCGGAGTTGAACAAGGTGAACGATAAGTTCCAACTGGGACGCGAGGATGATGTGATACGCTCGGACCAGCCGCCGAAGACCGAGATCGACCAGAATCCAGCTAAGGAGTCTGGGGCAGGAAACGTGCGGCGGACAACTGCGCAAAAGCGCACTGGCAAGTCGTACTTCACCTATGGCCAGATTCGGTACAAGCCGCCGTTCTACGCGCTTAAAGGCCGAATACACCTAGACAAGACCTCGTCGTTCATCTACCTGGAGAGCGACCTCTACGGCTTGATCGAGCTTGCGCGGCTGGCGGGTATCCCGCTCCAGGCCATGTCACGGCTCTCGCCGGGGACCGCCATCAGCAGCATGCAGGTAACGCAGGCATTGCTCGATGGTGTGCTGGTGCACTGGAAGAAGAATGTGCCGGAGAGCTTCAAGGATGCAAAAACTCTACTACTCGCAGACCGCGGCGGGCACATATTCGACCCGCTGGTGGGTATTCATGAGAATGTGCTGGAGATAGATTTTGCATCGTTATATCCAAACATCATATCAACTAAAAATATCAGCCCGGAGACCGTGCTGTGCAAGTGCTGTGGCAAGGACCCAGAGGCGCCGCGCGTGCCGGCTACCGACTACTATGTTTGCCGTAAACGGCGCGGCCTGATACCGCGTGTGATCGAGCAGATCATTAAACGGCGTGTGATGCACAAGAGCCGGCGCGAGCACGAGAACGATATACACGACCAGCGGCAGAAGGTGTTGAAGTGGGTGCTGGTGACATGTTTCGGTTACACCGGGTATAGAAACGCGCGGTTCGGCAGGATCGAGTGCCACGAGTCCATCACCGCGTATGGCAGGGAGATACTGCTCGATGCCATGGAGGTGGCGGAGACCAACGGGTACCAGGTGCTGCACGGTATCGTGGACTCGCTATGGCTCGCGACTAACGGCAGCGGCACGGGCGCGCTGTCACCAGAGGCGCTGCGTGAGGCGTTCGAGGCGCTGTGCGGTGCAATCGCAAAGCGCACGGGCATCGATATCGAGTTCGAGGGGTACTACCGGTGGATCGTGTTTTTACCTAACAAAAGCACCGGTGTGGGCGCGCTTACTCGGTACTATGGCTTGCTCGACTCTGGCAAGTTCAAGGTACG
>JBDGYW010000906.1:0-3068 GCA_039588935.1 Gemmatimonadota bacterium
CCTCCAAGTGCCCGGTGAACCCGTACGGGAACGAGTAGTAAGGTGTCGCAGCCGTCTGGACCCAATCAGACGAGAGAACCCGCTCGCCGTTCCAGACTCCCTGCTGCAGATGGAGCTGGCCGAGTTTCAGCATGTCACGCGGTCGCAACTCCAGATCACCATGGGCTGCAACCAGATCAGGAGATATGTACCAGTAGTATTTCCAGTCGAGCGCGAATATCCCGAGCGGCGTGAACAAGGACTCTTGCGCCACGCTGTCCAGGCGCACTCCGCTCGCTCTCCGTATCACGTCTCCGAGGAGCATGGAGTTGGCACCACTGTAGGCGAAGACGGTGCCCGGAACCGCCACCATCGGTTTGGCGAGCGCGAACCCAAGGGGATTCGCCGATTGGTTGAATTGCACGAGATCGTTCCTGTCATCCGTAAGCGCGTAGCCCCATTCGTTCCACTCCAGTCCGGCAGTCATGGTTACTACATGTTCGAGCGTTACGCCGTCCTTCGTTCCGTCATTGAGGTGGGCGTATTCCGGGAAGAAACCGAACAGACTCCGGTGAACATCCGCAATGATGCCCCGATCGATGACGATGCCCAGAAGGGTCGCAGTGACGCTCTTGGTCACGGATGCGAGATCGTGTATCGTGTCCCGGTCGAATGCGGTTGTCTCTTCCTGGGCGTGCCTTCGATGACCGGGGAAGTACTGCTCGAATACCAGCCGGCCGTGCCGCGCGATGAGCACACCATGTGTACGGTGATCCTCCTGATTACGCAGCGCGTTCATCAGTGCCACGAACGGCGCGACATCCATCTCCACGCTTTCGAGTGTAGCAGCCTCCCAACCGTCTGTGGCCTCTTCTGGCAGCTCATAAACCCAACTCGTGGCCACAGCCACTGAATTCGTCGCGGTGGCGTCGTCATCATCCACCGCCACAGCCCGCAGTTGATGCCTGAAGCGTGACGCTCCTGCGGTATTCCACGTGATCGAGAATGGGCTGAGCGTATCCTGCCCAATTGGACGACCGTCCACGTAGAAGGCCACAGAGGTAACTACTCCGTCGCTGTCCGACGCCTCAGCGACGATCTCGACCATATCGCCTACGTCGACTAGGTGTTCGTTCGCGGGCTGGGTGATGGTAACCCAAGGTGGCGTGTTTTCCGGCTCGGTGACGAAACACGCGGAGACCAGGAACGGCAGCGTCAACAGCAGAAGACCAGTCTGAGTTTGTGTTCTCATACGAGCGTCCCCTTGCACCCTTGTCCCAGCCTCGGCCTAGCCGTAGGGCTCAGCGCGCGCCATCCCCTCAATAACGAACCCGTACCTCGAAGTCTACCAACCTCAGCGCTCAATTGACTTTTTGCGATACCGCAGTCATAATTGACCGCGGTCACGATATTGTAAAGTTATGCGCATTTTGGTGGAACGGACACGGTGAAAACACAGACAGAGAAGACTCCTGATAAGAGCTCGTTGACACGCCGCGAGCGAAAGAAGCAGGAATCCAGACGGCGTATCTACTCGGCGGCATTCGCGCTGTTTCTCGAAAAAGGCTTCGACGAAACGACCGTCGAAGAAATTGCGGAGCGTGCCGATGTGGGCAAAGGTACCGTCTTCAACTACTTCCCACACAAGGCATCCTTCCTGGCGGCGATATTCGAAGACTGGGTAAACCGCATTATCGAGGAGATGGGGCCTGTCGAAGAGTGGATGGGTTCCACACGGGCCAAGCTCGAGCGGTTGTATTTCTTCCTGGCGAACCTGAGCGCAAAGAGTCCCGAGCTGTTTCGAAGGGCGTTCATCGAGCACCTGAGGTCGATACCTGAAGAAGAAGGTCGACTCAAGGCGACCGCTCCAATGCAGGAGTTCCTTGCAATGATTCAGGCTGTACTCAAGGAAGGCCAGAGCATTGGAGATGTGCGCGTCGAACTGAATCCTGCGCACGCTGCCGCGCTGGTGGAATCGGCGGGATTCAAGACACTGGTGATTTGGCTGATGGAGGGTGGCTCATTGGAGGACCTGCGCGGTGAAATGTCCGCCAAGCTCGACATCATATTCGACGGGATATCTCCACGGAAGGCTACCGGCGCCGCTGCGAACAAACGCAGCACGCGCGCGAGCAGCACATCGGCAAGATCATGAAAGCACCATTCTCCATTGAGAGGCAAGTTATGAAGAGGAGCATCTGGCTGTTGCCGAGTGTTCTTTTCTGGCTGATTGGGACCGAGCCAGTCGAGGCACAGGAGCCGCCGGCCACAGACACGGTACGTCTCTCTCTTGCCGACGCGGTGACGCGCGTCCTGCAGGAGAGCGAGGAGATTGCAGCGGCAAGGTCGCGGATTGACCAGGCGGAATCGCAGGTGACGCAGGCGACTGCCGTGGCGCTGCCTCAGCTCTCGACCAACCTCACCTACAACCGAGCCATCAAGACGATCTTCGACGACATCGGCGGAGGACCGTCATCGGGGCCGGATACGGCTGAAAACCCGTTCGGGGACCTCTTCGAGGACATGCCGTTCGGACGCCCCAACAACTACATAGCGAGTTTTCAGCTATCTCAGCTCCTGTTTGCTGGAGGATCGGTGGGCGCGGGGCTCGATGTGGCCCGGCGGTTCACCTCGGCGTCCAGAGACCAGCTGGAGGAAACCGAGGCCGACCTCACTCTCCAGGTGAGGACCGCATACCTGAACGCAGTGCTCGCCAAACACCTGCATGAGATTGCGGTTGACAGCCGGGACGTTGCAGACGACCACCTGAATCAGGTAGAAGCGTTCTTTGAGGCGGGGACGACATCCGAGTTCGAACTGCTCAGGGCCAGGGTCGATCGGGAGAACCGCGAGCCGGCTGTGGTCCAGGCGGCCAACGGTGCCGAGTTGGCACTGTTGGAGCTCAAACGCCTGGCCAACATCCCGCTAGATCAGCCGTTGCTCCTGACGACACAACTCGCAATCGATACTGTCGAAGTGGACGAGGGTGCCTTGAGGCATCTCGTGAGCCAAAGACCGATACTCCACGCAGCACAGGAAGCGGTAGCGATGAGTGAGGGATTGGTGAAGGTCTACCGCGGCCAACGGCT
>JBDGYW010000907.1:0-3068 GCA_039588935.1 Gemmatimonadota bacterium
GACGATTTTCTGGTCAGCTGCCGTTGAAGCCAAGGCCCATTTGCGATAATGACGAGCCGTCGCTGAGCACGCGAAATCGCGACGTTGATCAGACGATGCGCGGATCTGTTCCGATGTTCGCTCAGAAACCCAGATGGGATGGGAGGGCTATCCGTGGTGTCGAACACGATGAGGTTTCTTTCCTTGCCTTGGAATTGATGAACGGTACTGACCTTGACCATCTCAAGAAGATGCGGCGCAATGTGACGAAGACGCTCACGGATCAGCCTGGCCTGTGCCGTATACGGGACAATTACGCCTACATCCGCAATGCCAGCTTTGAACGCTTCAATAAGGAACTCGACGACAACCTCGGCATGTACCTCATTTCGGCGCGAACCACCGTCCGGCTTCTCGCTCGTCGCTCCACTGCTGGCAGTATCGAGAATCAGAAGTACGTCTTTGGTTCGCGCTGGTAACGCGCCGGTTCCGTAGGCCGGATACTTCTGTAGCACCGAAGACGCATCGTGGAGGCGCCCGCTGTAGTACACGTCGCTTACGATGCGTGATATATCCGGGTGCATGCGGTACTGCTCTTCCAGCATCGGCCGGCTCGGTTCATCAACGTCAGGGTCATCGACACCGGCGATCTCAAACACGTCGGCACCCAACCACTGCCTTGGCTCGGACCGCTCCGATACGACGATCGGCGGTAGCTGCAGAAAGTCGCCCGCGAGCGTGACCCCGTCTCGCGCTGTAGTGGCGACTGCTGCGATTGCCGGGATTGATGCCATTGAGGCTTCATCAACAATCACACGATCGAAATGGATATCCCCAAGAAGACCCCCGAGGTAGAGTTTCGTCAGCGTTGTGAAGACTACACGCGCCCGCACGAGTACTGCCCGCTCCACATCCCTTATCGCTTCTTCGAGATCTTCAGCTGATACCAGGGCATGACGCAGGTCCTCGTTGCCTTCCGCATCGTGCTCGGCTTCCCGCCTGAGGAGCCGTCTCGCCATGTAGTATCGGCCTCTCAGACTCCCAGGATCTCGAAGCTGACTGCTGGCCCTCCGACCTCGGCTGCTCGATGCATCTCCTAGGCCCAGATCCAAAAAGCGAAGCCACAGCGACTGAATGGCCGCCACTATCTCTGGAAAGTGCTCCCGTGCCGTTATCTCAAACGCATCATCCAGATGCAATCCCCTATTCCTTAATTCCGGAGTTGTCTCACCGAATCGAACCAGTTGACCATCAGCCAGCGCCCGGTGCACCTCAGGCAAAGCACACTTCAAGACCGCAAGCGCGACGTTATCAGTGGCCACATTGGTAGGCGCGACGACGACCGTTTTGCCACTACGTTCAACGAGTGCGCCAACTATGGCAGCCACCACTCGAGTCTTGCCCGTCCCGGGCGGACCCCACAGATACGTCACTTGTGAGCCAAGGCTTTTTCGGACAGCCATGGCCTGGCTAGGATTCAGGTCATCGTCGAGCCCTGCGGGGAGGTCGGACTCGCCGACTTCGCCTGTATTGCGCAGCGTGCTCAACGCGAGCGAGAGGTTGCTGCTATGCTCAGGAATCTCACACAGACGGTCGGAGAGCCGCTCCCATAGAAAGGTCGCGTCAAACTGCAAGCACGCCTTTTCAATCACAGGGCCTTCGTCCTCGTCTGTCCAAATGCGTAGCTCCCCCACATCGGGGCTGCACCCCACGACATGGCCGCCTACGAAGTGGCCGTCTATATCGGCCCTGAACGGTGTATCCTCCGCGATCACGAATCCTTCGGGTACAGTACAGAGATATTCTGCGCCGTCGGCAGCCACGGTGGTGCGGGGTGCATCCCTGATTTCCAAAGGCTGATCCGCGCCTCTCTTCTTCAAATCCACTTTCACAGCGCGTATCTCAAGGTTGATCGCACCGAGAAACCGTTCGCGGTAATCCTCCCAACGATATAGGTGTTCTGCACCAAACGAAGGCCTCGGCGCTACAACCGCTCCCAGCCCTGTGAGAGACTCGTACTCGAGCCCCGTATCTTCAGCTATATCGTCGAAGGCGTTCAGGAACTCTTGTGCGCTCTGAAATCGATCTGCCGGCACAAGCGTGAGTGCTTTGTGGAAGAATCTGTCGAAAGAACCCAGCTGGCGGTTCGCTAAGCTGTCGGGCTCGCTACCCCCCAGCCGTCGCTCGCATGACTGCTTGAACTGCGAACCGAACGGATGTCGACCTGCCAACGCTTCGTAGACGACTATGCCCAACGCATACAAGTCGGTGGGCGGTCCTATGTATGGCCGCCCCCCAAGTTGCTCTGGTGCCATATACCACGGCGTGCCAGCGGCAGCCGATTCCATTCTTGGAGCTGAGTCGGGTGCGTGGCCGAGTCCCAAATCAACAATTCGAATTGCTCCATCCTTCGCACCGATGATCAGGTTCTCAGGCTTCAGGTCCCGGTGAACGAGGCCACCCACCGAGTGCAGTGCATCGAGTCCCGCACAGGTCTGACGAACAATCGGGCGCACGACACCACGAGCGATACCTCTCGGGCCCAACAGTTCGCGTACAGGTGCACCGTCTACATATTCCATAATGAGGGCAAAGGCACCTGTCGTATCTTCGTAGGTGAAATCCGGCGCAAACCCATGATCACGGTATGCAGCCACGTGCGGATGCCTTACACTCGAGAGCGCTTTGGCCTCTCGTTCGAATTCTGCCTCCGAATGCGGCCGTAGTGCTCGATCGCTCGGCATAGGTACAAACTTGATCGCTACCTCGACCTGGAAGGCGTCTCTTGCGCGCCAGACTGTACCGAACCCACCCCCGCCGAGAGGCGCGTATCCGAGGCTAAAGGATTGGATGCCCCTGCCTGTGTGAATCTGAAGCGATGTCATCGTCCCTCGAGCAGCACTCATGCTGCCTGCAAGCGCTGTAGGATCTCAACACCGGCCGCTCTCGCTCCATCGGGTGCTGCGATGGACGCATCAGATCCGTAGCCGAGTGCGCGACCCACCGCCCACCACAGGCTCTTGCAGCGATGCCTAACAGTCACCCACCCATCGGGAAATGATGCAGCGTCATCACCATACCGCTCCTGG
>JBDGYW010000908.1:0-3840 GCA_039588935.1 Gemmatimonadota bacterium
AGCGGCGCAAGCGGATCAGGGGGGTGTCCAGTCAGCGCGACCCAGATGATCTGTCGCGGTACTCGCTTTCACCCTTCGGCACTGGCGGGAGCGTCACCGTCGAGCCCGATGGCAACCTGAGGCCCGCCTAATGGCATACCGAGCGCCGCGATTCTCTTACGTCCACGCTGCCCGCGAGGTGGGGGCAAGCGCGATTACGCCTTCGCACACGACAGCGACAGGTTTCCCGAAAGACAATCTGGTCGACGACCGCGCGGGCACGCTTTTCAAATGGGCTGCGTCGTATACGGACCCGACGATTGACGTTGATCTCGGCGCGACATTCGTGGCTGATGGGTTGTCCGGGTTGGAGCGGCTGATCATTCCGGCGAACCACAACATTGACTCGATCTACGTGCAGGGCGATACGACATCGGGGTTCTCGTCGCCGACAGCGTTGCACGCAACGCCCGGCAGCCCTGATACGGACCACACCGCAGGCACGCTCATCGACATTGAGTTCGACACGACATCTTCCTCAGAGCAGTACATTCGAATCGGCATCAAGGGCACCGCGCAGTATTACCTCCCGCAGATCGTAATGACGAAGATCGTTACGATAGGCGTCGGCCCAAAGCTTGAAGAATCGATCGACTCCAAGGTCGATAACACCACTCAGATCGTTCAGCCGACAGGGCTCCGCCCGAGCGTGCAGCACGGCCCGCAGCAGCGGGTCTTGGAATACCTCTACGAGAACCCGCTAGAGAGTACCGACCTCGCGGCGATGGAGGCACTTGTCGCTGCCGTCGGGTTGCACACCCCGTTCTACGTCGACCCCGCCTCGTGGACGCCATTCGATGCGCCGCTGGCGGTCAAATTCAATGGCGGGCTGCCAGAGTCCCGACACAGCGTGCTCTCGGACGTGGCGAGTGCCGCCGCGCCCCCGTCTCGCTCGTCAAGCTGACCACCTACACCGACCGCGTATCGGGAACGACGGGCGAAATCTTCTACCTGTCGAACCTGGCGTGCGAATATGACTACGGCAACACCGGCACGAATCAGGTGTTCCTTCCGGCGGTCATCGGCGGCAGTCCCTTCTTCTCCGGGCTGAGCAGCCACGACCCATCAGACCTCACGGCCTACGCGCAGTCGTTCGACCTACAGCTCGACAATACGGCGCCATTCAACGGTAGCCGCATGGCCGAGCTGCTCCAGGCGAACAACCTCGAAGGCGCGAGCATCGAGATCGCGCAACTCCTGGTGGATTCGATCGACTCGCTGCCACTGGATCTCACCAGCTACGACGGCGACGAGCACACGGTTCTATTCCGTGGCCGCGTGAATCGCGTTGCGCCGATCACGAACGAACTCGTAACGATCCAGTGCGCGACGGAGTTGCCGAACCTTGCGGGCTCATGGGTCTACGCCTCCGACGATACGAAAGTCGATCCGCAAGACCTCGGCAAGCGATACCCGAGGATCTACGGCAAGGCGAAGCGCGTGCCGTGCGTGGCCTACGAGGTCGGGTGGTCGGGTACGCTAGTCGATGAACTCGACGCCTCGGAAACCGGCTCGGGTTACGAGATCAGCGACGGGTCGGGGTTGCCTGCGGGCACGTTTACAATCCGCGTAGACTCCGAAGAGATCACTTGCTCAACCGCTGCCGCGACGACGCTCACGATCGTGACGCGCGGGGTGAACTCGACTACCGCAGCCGTTCACAAGCCTGGTGCGCTATTTCTCGAGATGATCACGACGCCGAAGTGGATCATCAGCGACCGCCAGAGCGACGCGGTAAACGAAATCTACGCCCTCAACCCGCTCAATGGGATGCTACTGCGGCTCGACTCCAGCGTGCTCACCTATACCACTACGCTCAATGAGTCGATCCTCGGCGGGACGATGACAACGCTCAGCTTTACCAGCGCGCAGATGTCTGCGTTGCTCGAATACTTCCAGGCGCAACACGCGGCCTCGGTCTCCATTACGGAGACGGCCTCTACCTACTCGCAGAAGCCGCACAGCATCACGGGCAACATCACGGACTCGGAAGATGAGGGCGGTGGTCTCGACGGTGTGTACACGCATTCAGAAGACCCGTCCGTTGCGGTTGTTAGTGGGAACCACATGACAGCCCACTTCGCTGATCCCGGTAACGAGGCGCTCGATTACCAAGAATCGGAAGTCTGGGTCACGAAACCCTCGGGCACGGTAGAGGACGTTGAGATTTACGCAGGCGGCGTACTCGCGGGAACAATCAACGGCGCCGGGATGCCCGCGTATGGTGGCACACCCGCTAAATACAGCTTCACAGGTGGAACCGTAGGCGACATCAAGATCGACCCGAAGAACTCTGGCGGCGTGATCGTATTCAACATCAATCGGCAAATCCAAGTCCCGTATACATTCAGCGGGACGATGGCGGGCACTTCAGCCGCGACGAATATCAGCGGTGAAGATGCAGACGAGTTGCGTGATGGTAACACCGGAACCGGCTTCGGTGGTACGGGGATCGGTGAGTATTGGGAAGTGACTTTCGCCGACCCTGGGTTCGCTTACGACGAGCAGACGATCAAGATCCACATGGATGCGTTTACGGGCGGGCGCGATTATTACATCAAGGTCTACGATGGTGATAGCTGGGTGAACACGGAACCCGGCCTCATGGGACACTCGCAAAACATCGTCGGGTCAAACTGGTTCAGCTACCCAACGGAAAATCAGGGCAACTCCGTTCGGATGGTGAGTAATTCGACGCTTCTGGAGGGTCCGATAAACGAGATCCAACGCACCTGCACGCAATTCGGAAGCCCGACCGCCTCGCTAGAGGTTGCTCTGTTCGGCTTCGGCCTGCGCTTTTTCGCCGACGTGGATGGCATCGAAGCGCCCGACGGAACCTACGAAGCATCGAGCGGCGTCGTGATGTCTCACCCCTGCGACATCATCAAGCACTGGATCGAGGAAATCGGTGGCGAGACGCTCAACTCAGCCAGCGAATCCGCTTACGCCACCGCGCTCGGCGCGTCTGCGGAGTGGGGATTCGACGCGCGCTCGCTCGGGTTTTCCTGGGAAGAGGTCTTGCAGCGCATGGCCTTCGAGGGCCGCGCGAATATCGTAGCCGTCGAGAAGAGCACCGGCCGCGAGTGGCTGATCCTGTCGGCCGAAAACGACTACGGATACAACGACGACAGCATCGCCACGATCACGCAGACCCACGATATGACGGACGTGGGCCGCAGCGTTGACGACATCGCCAGCTACTTCTCGTTCCGGTATGCGTTCGATGCCTCGCTCCCCGGTGGCGGAAATGAAGAGGGCTTCAAACTCGCGCTCGATGCGACGCCCTCGGTATCCGACGTGCCGATCACCACAGCGTTGATCACCAGCGCATCGCAGCGGTTCGGCGCGGTCGAGTCCAGCCCGATCGCGTTCCGCTGCATCCAAGACCCGGACACCGCGAAGGACGTTGCGGGGTTCATCGTGCAGGAGCGCATGGCAAACGACCGCCGCGTCTACGAGCTGCGCGGCGTCGCGTGGTACGACGCGCTGCCCTACGACGTGGGCGACATCGTATCGATCACCGCACCGTGGTCATCGTCGGCGACGACGTGCCGCATCACCTCCATGTCAAAAGCCTTCAAGTCGAACGCCTGGACGCTCACCGCAGCCGAGGTGCTTACCGACGGAAACGGATTGAGGACGCCATGAAATATCTACCGATTCTCTTCGCGCTTCTCTTCGCTGCTCCCGCTTGGGGCGCGGCATCGTGGCCCGCTGACAAGATCCGAATGCCGTTCGATGACATCGAGATCGAAGGCACCCTCGATCTCGGTACGGTCGAGACATTCGCCGAAAGCGACG
>JBDGYW010000909.1:0-5488 GCA_039588935.1 Gemmatimonadota bacterium
ACACCAGAAATCTTCGCACCCGGTATCGTAACCACCAATCTGCATGATGACGGGAGCCCCATATTCTCAGCTGATGGCAGCGAGGTGTTCTTCAGAGTCATAACCGGAAGAGCACCTCATTACGTCTCGTGCCTATTTACCATGAAACAGGATGGTAGCGGCACGTGGTCAGACCCTTCGCTATCGTCGTTCACCGAGAACTTCGGCATCTCGAACGGCGTGCTTTCCTGCCCCTTCAGCAGCTTGCGAAAGAACCGATCGCCCCCACAGTAGCATTGGAGATCTTACACCCGCAGAAAAGAGGGCCGATTATGACACAGAGGTAGACACCGAGAAATCCCAGCCAGAAGGCCAGCAAAAAGAAACTGTCCCAGTTTAGATGGCCCAGAGATTGGGGGGCAGCTTATCGAAGAACAACAAATGTCCCAAATACGCATATCGTTGCCCCAAAAACGCACTAGCCGGACTCGTGACCATGCCGCATACTTCCGACGCAATTCTTGATCTGTGCCAATACGGATGTTACTCGTCGGCGGTCGCGCCGCCTTACTGACGCCATAAACGACGCCGCAGTAGACGCCCGCCCGACGACTAGACCGCATCACTTTCGTTTGATCGGTTACCTCAGGGAGGGGCGCATGCAATTCCATTGCGAAGATCCTGTTCGAAAACAAGTGCCACTCGTCCATCCCTCTACGATGGACGGCATATTGGCTCGGCGCGCCACTCAATGTCCGAGTCGTTTGCAGATCAAACGGCTCGCGCGGTTCTCGATGATCCTCCCCTTACTCCTTTGCGGGGGATTCGGCTGCGGCAAGAGTCTGGGATACAGCTTCAAGCTGAAAGAGCCCAGTCCCTCCGCGATCCTCGTCAACGAGCAGATCGTCGACCACGTACATGACTTGGCCCGGGGCGCGAAGGATGCCTACGCATCGTATCTCGTGCCGGAGGTACACTCGGCATCCGATCCGGATCAGGCGCGTCGTGACAGGCTGGTAGAAGATGGTGATGCCACAGCCACGCTCGTGGACGCAACAGTGTGCGGGCGATTGCAGCCCGTGGCGAGCTTCGTTCATCTGAGCGACGTTCAACTCAAAGAAACCAGCGTGAATTTCGAGCCGGCCATAGCCAGGTTGCACCCCTCCACGAACCGCAACGACAGCCTAGAGTTGTACGGATACGGCACTTTCCTTTCCACCGTGCTGTCGGCAAATGAACTCGAAGGCGCGCCAGGTACATATACGCCATGTCCCGATCCTCTGCCGCCTCAATTCGCTATCCATACCGGCGACGCCATAGATGCATCGATGTTCTCCGAACTGTTCCAGTTCCTTGCGGTGGTCAATGAGTTCGAGATCCCCTTCTTCAACGTCATCGGAAACCACGACGATCTCTTCTTTGGGACGTTGCCGGCCGCGAAGATGAGCGGTTTCAACGTGATCGCACCTTTTGTTCCGGTGCACGGGTATCGGCGTTTCATGCGCGCCCATCACTTTGAAGCGTCGCGGTGGGATATGAGCATTCCAGCCGCTACGATGGACGAGCACGATCCCACGACCTTTGGTGAGACACAATCAACCACGGTGCTCGATTTTCCGCAGAGTTTCTTTCACGGATTCGACCTGGGGTGCAACACGCAAAATCAACGTGGCCTCTGTAGAGAGGCGGACGGATACTACGCCACTTCGTACCGCGTGCAGGGCCCCCAAGATGGGAGCGAGCCGATCACGATCCGATTGATCGTCTTGAACACGTTCGAGTGGCCGCCGGGATCAGTGATCGGGGCGATCGGCCAGCGCTCACTCGGGAGGATGCGCGATACTCAATTCACGTGGTTGGAGGGGCAGCTCGAGCAGTCGACACCGGGGCGATCCGTCACAATGGTGTTCGGCCACCATCCGTTCGGAAGTTTTACCGGAGGCGGCGGCGAACGACTGCGGCGCCTACTGACAAACACAGATCACGTTGTCGCTTTTTTTGCAGGCCACACTCACACACACGAGGTACTCCAGCATCGGCGCGCGGGCGTCGAACGTCCCCTATGGGAGGTGATTGGTGGGGCGAATATCTCGTACCCCCAGTTCGGAGTCCACGTCGAACTCTTGGAAGACAGTGAAAATCCCTCAGCAGGATATATACGGCTTCGCTCATTCCAGGAACGCCTGAGTGATGCACCCGTCATATGCGGCCAAGACACCGCAAGCACGTGGGAATTGCCGTGCGTTGCCCGTGCCGGCGCAGAAGGCGCACGAGAGAGTGCAGGCGAGGGTGGGCCAAGCAGACGGGCTGAGGCAATACGGGAAGCAAACGGAATGTTGGCAATAACGATCAGGTGAGAACCGAGAGGTCCAAATGGCAGACGAAATCGAAACCGCCGTGCGCCGCGCATACATGCCGTACGTCCGCGCGTTCTTAGAGGATCCTGGCACAGCGCGCCTCAAATTCGGCAACACGCCTACCGCCGTTCTCGCGACCCTCGAAATGTCACAACGTGACTATGACCGGTTCGATGACGAGGTGACGCTCCGCGCGGAACAGAAGCGCACGTTCAACAACATCGTTCGTGAACTCGAAGACACGCGTCGACCGTCTCTAAGGTTCCGAGTTCGCGAATAGACGGCCTGCGCGTTGTTTGACTTGAAACCGCGCCGCTACTTGACCATCACGTCGACAGAATTGACTGATAATTGATCGACTCACTCTAGGGTTGTTCACAGCGACGAAATGCGCTTGGGCGTTACGACAACGAATGTCCCAACCACGCATGTCGATGCCCCATTTGCGCACTACCGAGGTGCTGCGCTGTATCGCATTGTATGCGCGTCGCGTCACCGTGCTTGGCAGTGGGAGAGAATATTCCCGTCCCGGAAAGGGACTTTGGCCCAAACGGGCCGCTTCGGTCCGGAAAGGGGGTGCCCGTGCGAGTATCGCTCGCAGTTCCTTACATTCTGACGGCGACACTTGCAATGTCGATCGTCGAAGCATCCGCGCAGAACATGACGGTGGTCTCGTGGAATGCAGAGAGCGGGGGCGCGAACCCCGATACCATCGCCAACCACGCGAACCCCGATACCATCGCCAACCACATGAACCTCCATTTCGGGGCCATAGACATCTGGGGAATCTCGGAAGTCTCCGCGTCCTGGGCCCCCACGCTCGAAGCAGCCGCTGAAGCAGCCGGCGGAGTGGATTACGGATCGGTTCTTGGAACCACGGGTGGCGCGGATCGGTTGTTGATCCTCTACAACGACGAGCGTTTCGACCTGACCGGCACCGAGGAGCTGGAGGACATCAACATTGGTGGCTACGTGCGGGCTCCACTCGTTGCCACGCTACTCGACAATGAATCTGGTGCGCAGTTCTCGGTGATGATGAATCACTTGTACCGAACCAACGAGGGGGCCCGACACCAGCAATCGACTATGCTGAACCAGTGGGCCACGACAACCGACGCTACGGTCATCGCACTCGGCGACTACAACTACGATTGGGAGACTGTCGGTGGCGACGCGGACCACGACTTGGGTTACGACAACCTGGTTGCCGACGGAGTATTCGAGTGGGTGCGTCCGTCGACTCTAGCACGAACACAGTGCAGCAAACGCACGAGGAGCGACGGTACGGTGTACTGTCGCTACGACTCCGTACTCGATTTCGTGTTCGTAGCGGGCGGTGCCCAGGATTGGCAAGCCACAGGGTCGATTGTCACTTGGGAGGATGATTTCCCGGACGACCACCTCCATCCGGACCATCGACCGGTGAGCGCGACGTTCGTACTTGGGGGTGGGGCACCGCCCACGATCGACCCGGCATTGCGCTTACAGATTCTCGAACGCCTAGACGCCCTGGAGCAAGAGATCCAGGCGCTTAGGGCCCTACTGGGGGGCGACAATGGCTAATGCAACGCAGGTAAGCGAGACGCAGACTAATCAACCGAGTCTTTTGAAGTCCGTTGGGTTTTGGATGCTGGTTGGCGGGGTCGTTGCGGTTCTCGTCGTCATCACCACGGCTCCATCGTTGGTGCGGTTCAGCTCGGAGAGCGTTTTCGATCTAGGCACAACGCTCGCGCCTTTCATCCTCGTGGCGCTGCTTATCGAGCGGGCGACGGAGGTCGTGGTAAAAGGCGCTCGTATGCAGAAGAAGGTGGAGTTGAAGAAGACGAATCCGGATGCCAACCGACTCCAGGAGTTCAAGGCGGATACTCGGAAGATCACGTTCCTGACGTCGTTCATTGGTGGGACTGCCCTGGCAATGGCAGGGGTCAGAATCATCTCGGCATTCCTCGCCGACGATGCGCAGTTCGCGATGGGGGAAGCTCAGCGCAGCATCTTCCTGTCCCTCGACGTGCTGGTCACTGGGTTGGTGCTCGCGGGAGGTGCGGACGGCCTCCACAAACTGGTGAGTGTAGGAACCGAATACTTGGACAAAGCAAAACAGAACCTCTCACAGGATTCGGGCTCGGCGTAGTGGATGCTCATTGATCACCAAAGGACTGAGTACGCGCAGACATCGTTATAAGACGAGGGGACCTCCGAATGGGGGCGTTGGTGCATGGCTCTGGGTTTCGGTGCCGCATTCAGGCGATGCCGCGGTCCGGAGTCGTCACCGAAGACGTGTCTGACGGGCAACCAGTACGAATAGGCGAAATCGCACTGCAGATACGCAATTGGTGTGAGTACGAGGCGGGCCTACGCAGGCTAAGTAACCTCACCGTCTGGCGTTCCGACGACGCCGGCAACTGCTGGCGGGCACGAACGGGCGACAGTCTAATCTACGCGATCGCATTCTTCCGATCTCGGTCCGAAGTAACGGCCACCGGCAAGTCCCATCATCTGACACGGCCAAACGCCGCTTTCGCCTTCCTGCTGCAATTGAGTCGACAAAACCAATCCGTGGGTCATCACGCGAGTTCGATACTCAAGGCCCTAAACACGTGCGTGATCCGGTTGAAGATGCTCGTGGACGTTGAGCCGGCGCAGTGCAGGCCGATCACCTTTCCCGACTTCTTGCTCAGGACGGCGGCCCCGCTATCGCCGGCACTCGTGAAGCATGTGCATAGAACCTGATCCCTGAAGCCGGCGCGGCGGGTGCCGCTTGGCGTGGACGCCTTAATGGCAGTCTTGAAATCAACATCCTTCACAATGCCCGTAGTAAACCCAGTGGAGCGTCCGGTCTTCATGACGGTCATACCGCGTGAGATGATGCTCGATACGCCAACCGGCGCACCGATGAGGCTGATATCGCGACGAGCGAAGTCGACGGAATCGAGAGCTGCTATGCCCGCATCACACAGGTTTGGGAACGTGGCCGTACTGAACTGAATGGGCGTCGACTCCGTGACCACAGCAACCTGGTTGTTCGGATCTGAATCCGAATCCCACGACGGCTGGACGACGGGATCACCAACGGTTGTAGCCCCGCCCGTGGCAAGTACGTGTGCGCTGGTCAACAAGTACCGCGGTGTCGCCAAGCCGAGCCGCTGCACAAG
>JBDGYW010000910.1:0-4662 GCA_039588935.1 Gemmatimonadota bacterium
CGAGCATCCGCATGTTCTGTGGATCGTACACGGCCGAACTGTCACCGGGGAGCGCAAAGAGGATCGAGGGCGTTCGGTATTCTCGGGGGCCCGCACCGTGACGCCCTACTTGCCACATGGTGGTCCACGTGGAATCGATTGCCTGAACGGTTGCGTCACTTACATCGAGCACTATGACGGTACCATTACTCAGCTCCCGAACGCCGCCAACCCGGGTGAAACCGTGGTGGAAACTCGATTGGGGACGATAGAGCGTTGTGACGGGTACCGACTGTGACCGCGCCGGTGCCACGGCGCACAACACACACAGGAACACTAGTTTGAGCCAGCTATGCATCATAGAACTCTCTCATGCGTCGCCGCTTGCCGACCCTACACATAGACTCCGAATCCCTCTCCCCCCATCTAGATGCGCGAAGGACCGTCGCTGTTACGCGGCGCGCGATTCAACCGCTCCCACCGAGTTCGTCACGCTTCGTTTGCGCCCATATGGTTCCGAATTGGTGTGCGCCGCCAAGCACCTTGCTGTCGTTCACTGGTGTGCCGGCTTCCAACTCTGCGGGTGCTCGTCTAGCCAACGACACAGTTCCCGCAGCTATTCCCGCCGTAACGGCTCCGTACACGCCGGGCATGGCCACCCACAGGGCTAGAGTGATACTGACCCCCAGCCCACTCGTCAAAAACAAGCCCAAAGCTGTCGCAAACCCCACCCCGGTCAGTGCACCCCACAGAGCCGCACGCCCGGGTGTTAGCTCGTCGAGTGTCTTGCGACCTTCCAATATCGTAAGAACACCTGCGAATCCGCTCCCGAGGACAAATCCAATGACGGCATGCTGGAGGGTCGTGAAGGCCACATAATCGACCACAGTGGTGGGCAGCACGTCGTGCCAGAAAATGCTAACGAAAGCACTCAACGAGAAACCCAGGACCGACCCGACGAGACTCCAAATCGCACCGATGCCGCGGATCGCACGAAGTTTTCGCGACCATTTCTTCATAACCATCTCCTCAACTCAGATGCCCCTCGACCGACCGTCGATGTTGCGCCCCGCTCGAACCGGGTTGGTAGTTCTGGATTCGCTAGCCCCTGTGGAGGCCGTGTGAAAATACTGCGCCTGTTAGGTGGCGCCATGCGAGTAACGAGTCTCGGCGCGCTGCAACAATTCCGCGTATTCCTTGTCCAGAACGTTTTCGGTGATGCCGTTGCGTCGCATTGCATCAAGCGTGATCGACTCCAGTTGCTTGTCAACCGATGAGAAAAGTTCAATGAGAGGTCTTAGCCGATCAATCATCGTGCGACGACCGGGATTCGACATGAAGTCCTCTGCATGATCCCAGAAGAAGTGATGAGTGAGTTGGTTTCGCTCAGCGAGCGCCCTTTCCAACTCGGCTTCGAGCTCAGGAAGTAGTGCACCTGTGGTTCGGGCAACACGCAAGAGCTGGCCAAACGTCTTCGGCTCCAGGGCATCATACAGGTCGTCCACCATTTCCCTGGTGATGCCAGGGGTGTTCGCTGTTTTGAGGACTGCAGCGAAATTGACCAGGCTACGTTCCAACACCTGGGCGTTGTAAGAAGCCAAACCAAAAAAGGCGTAGACCTCCTTGGGGTCGTCATAATCTGGTTCTGGGGCTTTCGTTGGTCGACAGTCAAACGGACTCATTGATCCCTCACAGAGCGCGTATGATTCTCGGATATTTGCGATCTTTCGTTGTGCTCATGTCAACTGCACGGCTGGCGCTCGAACCGTGCTGCTCCTACCGCGTTCGGCGTTCAGTAGCATGACGCGCGGGTTTGGCGAACACGTATTCGCACAACTCCCGATCCCCGCTGGAATCATCCGCCTCTCTCTGGGCTGCCAAATCCGAGGTTGGGGCAACACAGTGATGGACCCATATGCGTTAGATTCTCGCAGACGTCCTTTCAGTGTTGCAGTCGTTCACGGACCTTCAGGTCAAGCCGCCATATGTACTCGGGAACGGCGAACGACTCCCAAACACCTTCCCTGCGGATGCGAACCTGTCCATCGTAGAATACGACTGAAATGGGCTCTATTTCCATGCTCTCACTCACTAGTTGCATTGTCAGTGTTTCATGCGACGGGAGATCGCAGAGCACGTATCTTCCCGAACTGTCAGCTTGGATCTCACGTTTTCGGTCCCCTGAGTAACCGGGAGGTGTCCTCGGCGTCACCCAAGAAGCTTTCAGGCGGGCGTAGGGAAACGGCTCTTGCTGACGGGACTGCGATACTGTCCCGAAGAGTATCCGATCAAGCGGCCTCTCTCCGTCAAGCAGCGGAACCGGCCGACCCAGGCACAAGGCTTCCCTGACAGCCCGGAGCTTGGGGATCACGAGTGAGAGTCGCACCGTTTCTGCCGGCCCCAACTGCACCGGAATCTGCCCCGGGAGATACCCGAGGGAGTCGATGCGTGCCGATGTCACCACATACTCTCCGTCGAGCAGCGCGCTAAACTCGAAGGTGCCGTCGGGCTCGGTTACGGTCTCGTATCCGGTACCTACGACACTCACACGTTCACCTTCGAGGGGGTGTCCTCGGATACTGTCGAACACGGTGCCGCGGATTAGTACGAGTTCCGACGACACATACATCTTTCGCCCGTCAAAGTCCTCGACTTCGATCACCTGCTCTCCGCCCTGTCGGTATGCCCCAAGTCGGGTGACACGGCGGGGCCGAACGCGCAACAACGTCTCTCTGTCGGGGAGCCAGGTTTGCTCCTCCGCAGCCAGCGGTATTCGGATCTCCCACCGGGCGACGATCCACGCGCCAGACGGCATCGGCATGAACTCCACCGTACCACCGATCAGCGGGTCTCGAATGGGGATGGGTAGATCTGTGTATCGATACTCGATCCTGCGTAGCTCAGAAGACGCCTCATCGACCCAGAGTGTACCGGCAACGTCTGGTAGGTCTCTGGCAGGAGCTGGCTCGAATGCTAACCCGATTTGTCCAAATGCCTCGCCGTCGCCGCGGACCGCTTTGAAGCAATGCGTGCGATGGAAGGTGTCGTCGAGCAGCACCTCGGCGTCCGGAGCGTAATACCAAGGCCCCTCAGGATCGTCGACTACATATCCCCGGGCAGCCAGTGAATCAGCCTCCCAGCTCGTGTAGGGGATACGGTAGTTCCCCCACTCCACACCTATATCCTCTCTCATGACACGACGAGATCTCACGCCGAGATCGCGCTCGTAGCGATGCAGTCGATACCGGTATGGCTGATGTTCAGCGGACCACGATGCCGCAGCCAACGCCTTTCGTATCTCTTCCCAGATGTTTCCGATGTCCGATTCCCGTTCGTGTTCACCGCATTTCGTCTCACCGAGGACCTCGATGCTAGCCAGCCGCACGGGAATCGCTGTCACGGGCAAGTTCCGCTCGAGCGTCTCTGACATGCCGAGCGTGAACCACTCAGTGTCAGACGCCTTGTAGCCTATTCGCTCGGAGCGTAGACGATAACGGCCCGCGGCGGTGGTGTGGATGAGAAACCGTCCTTCGGCATCAGAGAGTATGCGGCCGACCTCGATTCCTTCACTATCGAGCAGAACGACGAAACCGGTGCCGACCAGCGTTCCGTTGATTGAGTCGAACACCTGGCCGCGGACTGTCTGGGCGACGGCATCAGAGTAAACAAGGCAGGCGAGAAGAACGAAGACAAAGACTGACGAACGTATTGCAGGGTGTCTTATTCCGAATGACCTACTGTAAGAACGATGGGTCAAGCAGATCACGAAAACACTCACCGTCGGCATAGGACCGTTCGCATTGCAATGGTTGCGTGCGCTTCCTTTTCTTGTACGCTGCAACATCGGATTTGTGCCCTCTGCAGCCAGTTCGCTCCGTTACGCCTCGCATCATATCCTCCCACCACACTGCGAACTCCGACGAAACGCCCCAACAATGCACCCTGGTCCGCCCCCGCGCTAGAGCGTTATTGGGGCACGGTATGTCGATATTGGGACATTTGGTAGGCTGTTGGTCTGGGCAATCCGCGCTTTTCAGCGCATTGGGCTCACTCACCAGAAGGAAGAGCGTCTTCCAATCCTTGTCCACTGATCTGCCGATCAGCATTCTGAGCAATTTTTACCGTGCCGACAGCGGTCGCCACACCGGTCGCTCCGAAGAACACGATGGTCGTAATAAGTTCTTGGGCGTTGAACAGGAAGGTGCCCATGCCGAGACCGATGGAGACTGCCCCGAGAGGCACCATCAATCCGGCCAGAGCGCCCCAAAGGCCCATCTGAGCCGAACGTAGCTCACCCAGTTGGCGACGCCGATGAACTGAGCCCAACGCAATTGAGAATGCCGTACCGCCCACCAATCCCCATCCGCCCCCAAGGGCAGTCAGCGTCAGAGCCCAGTCAGTAAAGATGGCTATATCAAAGCCTGGTGATAAGATGGCGAGAATTGTGGCAAGAACAAATCCACCGGCAGCCCAACCTACAGCCCACGTAACGGCTGTTCCAAACGCACCGCGAAGTTTCCTTAGGATTGATTTCATGATACGAGAACGGTTGGCCCGCCCCTCCATTCAAAGACGACTACAGCACGGCGGATTTCGGAGAAACGACCAACAATGCAATCTTGTCAGCGCCAGCGCCAGAGCTTCCCTGACCACAATGACGCAGGCATGATGCGGGGTGGCAGT
>JBDGYW010000911.1:0-3058 GCA_039588935.1 Gemmatimonadota bacterium
GAGGATACGAGTCGAGATTCCTTCTCGCTGGGTACGTACTGCTCTGGTTCCTTGCGCCCCTCGAGGATACCCGTGAGGTCATTGGACTCGGTATTGACGGGCATGCGCGCCTCCCGCGAGCCTCTCACTCGCTACATCATCTCGAAGTCTTCCCCGAGACTGTTCTTGATGGCGCGGTTGATACCCTCTCTTCCGGTTGGGGATGGTTTTGGCGGCTCTACTTTCTCATCTCTCTGTTCAAAGGCGGATGGAGATTCGCCTGCGTCTGTGACTATTCTCATCTTGGCCAGCTCGATCATCTGGCGGTTTTGCACTATCGTCGCGAGCCAGTGGCACACGAATCCTGCGACGAACATGATGGCGGCGAGGATGAGGCAGAGGTCGTGGGTCATGAGGGCTCCAGTTTGTCCACGAACGCCCAGACCTCAATGGCGGACGGGTCGTCGTCCATGTACTTGAGCACCAGGCGTCGACACTCATCGAAGCCCTTGGCCCACGCACGATATTCACACATCTCCGCGTGCTCCATGGGGTCAGGGTGGCTACTGTCGGAGCAGGCAGATGAGCATATGTCTTTCACATTCACCACAAATTCCCTTTCTGCTTCCGATCAATCTCCGCGTGCAGGTCTCTCCAGATCGGATCGGAGTACTCTTTCTTCTTTGGCCTTGGGTCCATCATCCACATTGGGTGCTCAATAGCAACATAAATGGCAAAAACCAAGGACATCACGCGGTCATCCTTGGCGCCGCCCTCACCGCGCATTCGGACAGAAAGGCCGGTTTTCGTGGTCTCCTGGCCGAAAGCTCGCAACTCCTCGAGCGTCGCAGCGCAAGGAATGAACAGCTGCCGCTCGTGAATCACCTGCTGCAAACACGCCACCATGTTGGACTTGGTGCGAACGTTGGTGTCGACGCCATAGACCGGGTCGTGATTGTAGTCCACGGCTGACGGGTCCGACAGGTCGCGGAACATGTTGGGGTACATGATTTCTTTGAGGCGGACGATGACTCCTATTCCCAGTCCGGTTCGCTCCACCACCAGACACGCCTCGTTGAAGTAGTACCCGAGCAGTGCACATCGATCCGCGTAGTCGAGAGGGTTGATTGCTCCGTGTAGCTGGGCAACCAACCGAAAATCAGGGACGCGAATGACGGTTGCGCATGAGTAGTCCAGCTTGGACTTTTTTTGTCCAGAGCCTCTTCCAACAAGACCCGTAGCAACGTCACATCCAATGATATACTGAGCGGATTCATCTGGCTTCTCCCAGATCGACAACTCTCCATCAACATCCTCCACAAACCCGGTGTCGTCCAGGTTGCCTATCATGATCGGCGGGCGAATGGTATTCTCCATCTCGTGCAGAGCGATACGGTCGAAGATGGAGCGCTTGGCCAAAGGAGCGGGCCGACCGTAGATGCGGGCCTCTTGCTCTAGAGGGTCCATGTCCAGTTTGCGTGTTTCAATCTGCTCGACAGGTACCAGTCCCGCGGCGTACTGGTCGATGGAGTGTACAGAAACGAAAGGCGTGTCTGTCCCGTAAATTCGATTGTGCTTAGGTCCCTTGAGATACACCGACGTGAGCCGTTCGTGCTCCCAAGCAGACTTTCCGAGTAGTGGGGTTCCAGTGACCATGAGAGATGACTTGGGGACGGTCTGCAGCCTTTGAACGGCCTCATCGTAGAACTCCTCCGAAATGTGCTCGTCGAAGTGGCCTAGATTGAATTGAGCCCCCTGAAGAACGTCCGGTCCAGCTTCGTCTGAATATAACGTGATCGTCGAGCGCATGTGCTTGCACGACGTTGCCTTTCCTGACTTCGCGCAATCAGGACAAGCCAAATAGATAATATGCTTGCGCTCATCGTAGCGATTGAACCACTTGCCACCTTCTGGAAACAACGGCGACAACTCATTGCCCGCCTCCCCGGTCAGCATCTTTCTCTCGAACACGTTTGGCGCGTACTGAGAGAAGTTGACTCCGATGAGGAACGATGCACACGGCGGCTTCAGAAACTCACGCCACCGATGGCGTCCTGTCGCTACCATTGCGTGCTCGATGTATGCAGTTTGACTTTTGCTGGTACGGTTAGCACTCCGATTGTAGCGACAGAACGCCAAGCTCATGTGAAACGCCAGCGCCACTTCGTGAGCCGGCGTGTACAAGAGCAAAGGGTCGGCGCGCACGATGGCGTCGAGGTCACCGTGCAACTCTGCTAGTCCTCGAGTGAACGGGGCCGCCCACTCTGGTTTCTTCTTCCTATCCTTGAGCTCGTCCGCGACGATGTTGATGCAGCGAACGAATGTGGTCAGGTCGAGCTTGTCAGGTACGTCGTCGCGTTTCTTCCGAGCCGCCCTAAGCAGCTCCTCGACTTTGGCCATCACCAGGTCGTATGGCCAGGGGGTGGTCATTCGATTTCCAAAGAATCCTCAATCTCTCGAGTGAGTTTCGTGTGCGCATCATCACCAAGAAAACGGTGAATGTACTCGTCGGCTTGGTTTAGTCTCTTCCAGAGAGACGTCATCAACTGCTTCCGTTGCCTGTCATCCCCTGCTGCAGGCAACAGTCTATTGACAATATCTCTCGCCATCAGCGTCCGCTCCATGGCGTTGGACACTAGTTCTTCTTTGGTCATCACTTCTTCCCAACACCAAGAACGGCACTCATCCCAATGAGGGCTGGGTGGGGAACGCCGCGGACAACCGTAGCGATTGTTTGTTGCTTCTTGTACACACGCTCCCACCCGTCTCGATACTGACGAGTGGCCGGCTTGGATTTGATTGTCATCACGACCCCTGCAACATCAGTTCATCGATTGGCGTAATCTGAACCTGATAGTGCGGCATACCGTCAACCTCTGCGCCACCGCTTACAGCTGTGACCGTCCATCCGATGCTATCGGGGTCTGCTTCCTGAAGCACGACTATCAACCTCTGGACAGCGTTGGATAGTGAGTTTGTGTCTTTGGACGGCTCGCAATAGTGCAGACCATCCTTGACGTAGTTGTCTGTGCGCATCAGTTTTTGTGATGCTTGCAATGATAGAGCTACTTTCATCACG
>JBDGYW010000912.1:0-3054 GCA_039588935.1 Gemmatimonadota bacterium
TGGGAGGCCGTGCGGCTCGCGCTCCGAGTGATCTGGGCTCAAAAGATGAAGAGTGGATTCTCTGTCATCGGAGTATTCGTTGGCGTGACGTTCTTGATTGCGGTCGTCACCGTCGTGGAAGGCATGAACAGCTACATGCGTGACGACTTTGCCGGCGCGTTGCTCGGAGTCAACACGTTCGAGCTGCGCCAGCGGCCAAATGTCCAGATGGGGAATATCAGCGAAGACACGCGGCGTGCCTGGCGACGCAGGCCTCGCATTACGTACGAGGACGCGTTTGCGCTCCAGGAGAAGCTCACCACGCCCGCCCTCGTAGGTTGGCAATCTGAAATTGGGGCAACGGTTCGTTACCGCAACCGAGATGTTGAAGGTGTCAGGATCACGGGCGCATCAGCCAACTACTTCGAAATCAAGAGCCAGACGATCGAACGAGGTCGAGCCTTTTCACCGTACGAAGTTCAGGCAGGTCGACCGGTTGTGGTGATCGGTAGCGAACTCGCGAACCAGCTGTTCGGCAGCGACGAGCCTCTCGGCAACGAACTGTACATTCGCGGAATCCCCTATCGTGTAGTGGGTGTTGTTGAGGCGCAAGGGAACGTGTTCGGGATTTCACTCGACAAGTTTGCGGTCGCACCGGCAACATCTCCCGTCAAGAGGTTCGCGAACCCACCCGGGATCGTTGACGGGGTAACCGTCAAGGCAGCCACCATCGAAGAAATGCAGAACGCCATGGCCGAGGCCGAGGCCATCATGCGCAGCCGTCGCGGCTTGAGGCCTGGCGAGGAAAGCAACTTCACACTGCAAACAGCTGACGCGGTATTGGACTTTTGGGATCAGATCTACTCCGTCATGATGGTAGCGCTGCCGGGTCTGGTTGGGATCTCGCTGGTGGTGGGCGGGATCGTCATCATGAACATCATGTTGATGTCGGTCTCCGAACGGACGAGAGAGATTGGAATCCGGAAATCTCTGGGCGCCCGCCGAAAGGACATAATGAGGCAATTCCTAGTCGAATCGGCAACGCTTGCGACAGTCGGTGCCGCACTCGGCGTTGCCACTGGTTTGCTGCTTGCGCGGATCGTGGACGCTTCGACGTGGCTTCCGGCCAGCGTTGCTCCCTGGTCGATTGTGGTGGGAGTCCTGCTCGGCGCGGGGGTCGGTGTGATTGCCGGTGTCTACCCCGCGGGCCGCGCCTCGCGACTGGACCCAGTCGTCGCAATGCGGCAGGAATGAGCCATGACGTCTCTCATTGAAGGTGTAGCCATTGCGCTCAGTTCCGTCCGCGCCAACAAGGCCCGTGCGGCTCTGACGATTCTCGGTATCGCAATCGGCGTGATGGTCGTCATGGTGATCGCGTCGGTTGTCCGCGGAATCAATGTCGGTGTAACCGACATCGTCGAAACTCTGGGACCACGCACCTTCTTCGTCTTTCAGGAGTTTCAGGGCGGAATCGTAATCAGTGACGGCACGAGACGGCGGCGTCCCCCTCCGCTCACCGAGGAAGAGGCCGAGTGGATCGCGAGGTCGCCGTCGATCGCATTCGTCGTGAAAGACGAGTACACGAGCAGGTCAATAGAGTTTGAGAATCAGAACCTCTCCAGCGTTGGAGTCCTCGGTCGAGGCAGCAAATGGCTCGAGGTGAGCGGGGGCGACATCTATCCGGGGCGGTCGTTCACCTTGGTCGAGGAGCTAGCCAAGGACCGCGTGGTCGTGGTCAACAAGAAGCTCGCGGACGAGCTGTTTGGCAACCTCGATCCGCTGGGGAAACGTATCAAGGTAGGAGGAGAACCGTACCAGGTCATCGGTGTGTTCAACCCTCCACCCGACGTTTTTGGGCAGGGTAATCAACCACAAGCCGTGGTTCCGCATGCCACCTACGTCAAGTACCTGCGCACTTTTCGCCGGTCGATCGATGACTTCATGGTCGCTCCGGTGGCTGGTGTTACGGTCGCGGACGCGATTGAGGACGTGATCGCCTCGATGCGGAGCATACGAAAGCTGCGCCCGGGTGACGAGAACAACTTTGACGTAGTAACACAGGACAAGCTCCTCGAGAATTTCAACCAAGTGACGGGAATGTTCTTTGTGGTGATGATTGGCCTCTCTGGAGTAGCATTGATGGTCGGTGGCATCGGCGTTGTGGCAATCATGATGATCTCGGTCACTGAGCGCACCAGAGAAATCGGAGTGCGGAAGGCTCTCGGGGCCAAGCGGCGCGAGATTATGTGGCAGTTTCTCGTGGAGGCAGCCACGCTTACCCTCATCGGCGGTGCAATAGGAATAATTGGCGGCGGTACCCTCACGTTGCTGGTGAAAGCCTTCACACCGCTACCAGCCTCGGTACCGTTCTGGTCAGTGGTTGTAGCCCTTTGTGCGGCGACCATCACCGGAGTGGGTTTTGGTCTTTACCCGGCGGCCAAGGCGGCACGGTTGGACCCTGTCGATGCTCTGAGATACGAGTGATTGCCCCTAGCCGCCCTGCCCATGCGGCAATTGCCGCAAATGCCACGCATGCGGCAAGACGCTGGAACGCGCATACTCTGCCAGTAGTTCACGACACCATCAGCAAGACTCGATCCTAGACACCCATGCCATTCCGCGAAGCCATCCATTTGGCGCTCCAGGTTATCTGGTCGAGCAAGATGAAGAGCATCTTCTCCGTCATCGGCGTGTTCATCGGGGTGTCGTTCTTGATTGCGGTGGTAACGATAGTCGAAGGCATGAACACGTACATGAAGGAGCAGATCGCAGGGAATTTCTTGGGCGCCAACACCTTTCAACTGCGCCGCTATCCAGATTTCAACGTTGGCGACGTCTCGAGGGAAACCTGGCGTGAGTGGGTGCGACGACCGCGAATCAGCTACGACGACGCCAGAGCGGCGGCCGCCGCCATTACCGTTCCGGTGGAAACCGCGTGGGAGTCGGTATCTGGCGCAGAGGTGGAATACCGCGACAGATCGGCGCGCATTCGCATCATCGGTGCATCCGAACAGTATTTTGACGTCAGGAATTGGATAATCGAGCATGGCCGCGCGTTCAGCCAACAGGAGGTGC
>JBDGYW010000913.1:0-3054 GCA_039588935.1 Gemmatimonadota bacterium
CTGTACCCCAAGGCGTTCAGGAGAGACTTCGGGCCGACGATGACGGAGGTGTTCCGCACTCAATGGGACAAGAAGACGGCAATCCACGGTGTTCGGGTGTGGCCGCGTCTTTTCCCCGCACTTTGGTGGACGTACTCACGAGTGCGACGCGACAGCGAATGAAGGCCGTGTCGGGCACGAATCGGAAGCGTTCTTAGAAGTGAATGGACGGCACTGATACAATCGTGATCGTTATGACTGCCGCGAGCGCGAGCGCGAAGTTAAGGAAGGTAGAACTCAAGATCCCCCCTCTTCGGTCTATTGGGTCGATGGTGATAGTAGGGTTGGGAGTTGCGTGCCGTGTCCAAAAAACGATCACGCCACAAGCTGCCCCAGTACGGTTGAAGTAAGTTGGGAGAGTCGCCACACTGTTGAACGCTTCCACCGCCACAACCTCCGCCAACGATACAGCCGCGTCGATGTCGATGTTTCCCGCATTCCCAATGAGCTGGCGATCGACGAAATAGAGGGGCGGGCAGAGTGTCCTAAAGTCTTCAACCTCCCGGAAGCTCCGCACCCCTCCGCGCTGCATCGTGACAGCTAGGTGACCACCAAGGCCCTGGCCTGGGAGCACCCGAATCCCTGACATTCTTTGCAGAACATCCGTGGGCCTCCCCGGATTGCCCTGTTCTACGAACTCCTCCCTAGTAATGGAACTGCCGGCATTTCTCTCACGGCGCTCATGGAACTCGGGAGGTGCATTGCGCCCTGGCAAAACATCTGCTTGCACACCTACCGCTTCCATCGGCAATGCCAACGGTTCAAGCGAAAGGTCAGTTGACGGGATCTCGACGATTGTACTCTGAACCGACACTGCATACTGCATTGGCGCATATCCAAAACGCCTGATGTTAAGCACATATTGGCCCGCCGGGAGGGTGTGGAATCGGAATGTCCCCGCGCTATCGGTAACAGCGGCGGTCCCTGTCTCAGCAACAATCACCGCCACTCCCGGAATCGGATCACCAGACCTGGCATCTGTGATGATCCCGCGAACTTCAGTCGAATCCTGGGCTAGCAGGGTGGAAGCGACACCGCTGAGGAAGAGAACGGTTATCCAGCAACTGGATCGCACTGTGGACTCCGTGGGTTCCCGGGAAGCAAAAAAATACACCTGCACCTGCGGTTAGTTCGGATGGGTTTGACGACTCTGCCCTGTTGCACAGTGCAAAAGCAGGGACCGAGCGGACACCAAGCTGTCTGTGCACGGCAATCCCCCCAGCCATCGCTGGATAGGAATCCCCCAGACTGAGTCCTTAGCTGCCACTGTTGGCCTGTCTTGATGCGTCTGTGTGTGTCTCGAATGTGCGTGAACTGACGTACACCAAACGACACTCAATGACACAACTTGCGGGATCGGAGCCGCGTAACGACGTTGTTTGATGTCGTTTCGTGCACGTGGGTACGCATTTCAGGGGCCATACCTGAGGACTGAAAATCCCCGTGTCACCGGTCAGATTCTGTCCGAACCAAACCCAGATATCTCGGTGCCGGGCAGTAGGTACTCCCGGTGATTTGGGGCTGGGGACACGGCTCCCAGGACGCGGTCATTCCGGCAACAACCGCTTCGGGAACTTGGCGACCACAGTATAGTTCGGGTCGACGATATTCGCCACGGTGCTCTCCACCACCTGGCTGACCAACTGGTAGGCATCCCAGCGGCCGAACCCGTAATCTTCCTCCAACCACTCGATCAGCTCAACGTGCGCCAGCCGAAAGGCGTCGATCAGCGGTCGGACGCTCCCGGCGACCATGATGTACTCCTCGTCTTC
This sequence comes from Gemmatimonadota bacterium, assembly GCA_039588935.1. GTDB lineage: Bacteria > Gemmatimonadota > Gemmatimonadetes > Gemmatimonadales > GWC2-71-9 > JBDGYW01. The sequence goes on from JBDGYW010000913.1 coordinate 1,812, forward strand.
GATGCGCGGCCAGTCGATTGTCTTGTCCTTGATCAAATCGATCTGGAGCACGACGTCCATCGAGGTCTCGAGGCCGGTTCCTGACACTTCGCCGTGACCCTGCCGGGCGTGACCGTCTCCGAAATAGAAGTAGGCCCCGTCGTGAAAGATCGGCAGGTAGACCGTCGCGCCCTCGCGCACCTCCGGCGCGTCCATGTTGCCGCCGAAGTCGCCCGGCCACAGGCCCGAGAACGCTTCGTCGCCTCTAGGCGCCACCGCGACCCGGCCGAGCATCGGCTGTAGATCGATTGTCACCTCGCGCATCCGGCTGTTCGGTAGCTCGGTGCTGGCCGTCATGTTCTCGCGGTCGAGCCGCCAGACGTAACGGGCCGGCGGAATCGGCTCGTTCAGCATGCGCGAGCGCCCATCCGACGCCAGGCCACCGAAGTAAGCGTAGTGTTGGGCCGCCGCGATATCGTGGTTCGGGCGCACCTCCAATATCTTCACGACCAGGACGTCGTTCGTCGTTGCGCCTTCAACGTAGAACGGGCCAACCTCGCCGGGGAAGGCTCCGCCCTCCTCCGTGTAATAGCCGCCGAACATCGTCTGCGAGACCAGGACCGTGCCCGGCTCGATACGCAGAACCGGCTCGCGGACGGCGAACGTTCCATACCCTATTGTCGGCGTGAAGTACACTGTGTCCGGCGACGCAACAGGACCGCCCGCCTGAACGGCGGCCAGCAGCGCCAATGCCAACGAGACCTGCATGGCTCCTCCCGGCTGAGCAACGGGTTTCGTAACAACGTGAATGCTGTGCTTCATTCTACCCAAAGCGCCCTGACAAACCGAGGGGCGCGGAGCCCCACGCGCACCCGCCACCCTGGAGCGGGGAGTAGGGCCACCGCACTGTTGCGCTGCAGTGGTACAACGGCACTGGCGGGTCCTTCCTCAGCTCCGTTCAGCGGGTCCTTCGTTGAGTTGTTCCACATCACAAACGGAGTGGGTCTCACTCTGGGTCTGTCTTGATACTGCAAAATGCAGTGTCAAACGCTCGAACATACGGCAAAATGCCGTATCAACTGCGTTCACGCATATTGCGCTCAATGCCGCCGCGAACGTTTCTTCCGGTCGGAAAGCCTGCCCCCACAAGCAGTTAGACGTTATAATTGGTCCCACTCGCGACCGTGGCGGAATTGGCAGACGCGCAGGATTTAGGAACCGGTAACAGAAGCTTCCCAACCCCTCACAAGCCCCGTCAGATCAA
>JBDGYW010000914.1:0-3054 GCA_039588935.1 Gemmatimonadota bacterium
AGTTCCTGACGGAGCGTCCGCATTGGCGTGTCGCGATACCGGAGATCATTGCAGAGGTCGGTGGCGACCAGCAGATGCAGAACGAAGTGCTCGACGCTATGATCGCCCGCGAGGTTGAGGGCCAGATGTTTACCGACGCCAAACTGGAAGCTGGCACCACAGCCCCGATTAAAGTGGCGCTAATGATAGAGCGGCGGGTCAAACAAATCATCACCGCTAAAAACATCATCGACACTAACAACTACCGGGCATCAATCAAGACGGGCCGCACCGCTGATGACGTGTACGAGGACAGCGTTTCCGTCGCAACTGAAGGGACTACGGTATGAGCACCGCGTCGATGGCCCGCCTAGCCGCGACAGTGGGCGAGCAGTTCGTTTACCGCACCTTCACTGAGGGGGCGCGAGACGCGTATGAGGACGTTGGGTACACCGCGGACCCTAACCCGCCCACGATACGCGGGATACGGTCGGATAGCGGCAACAGGACCGTAGTCACGCAAGCAGGTGAGGAGAGAAAGGTCGACATCGCCATCTTGGTCGCCTATCCACTGAAAAACTCCAAGGGCAACGTCGTCACTCTACAGGACGATATGACGCAGCGGGCGGCTACGTTGACCGACAGCGCGGGGCGCATCTATAAGATGGTGGGATTGGGCCACGAAGCGGGCACGCCTGTCGGCGCGAAGCGGATCATGTGTGTGAGGCAAGCGACCTGATGCCAGTTCCTACCGTAGACCCCAAGGTCGCAATCAAGAACCTCGTCGTAGCCAACTGGAACGCGGCGAACATCGTAAACAGCATCACCCCGGACTTTCATACGGGCTGGTGGAACCCCAAATCATTGTCCACCCAAGTGACGTTCACGGGCAGGTCGGAGTCGTTTTCCGGGTCATCAGGCTACAACGCTATTGAGGGCGGTGGTGGCGGCCCGGTCCAGACCGCGAACGGCGTGCTGTTCGTGAACGCGTGGGCATACAGGGATGAGGGCGCAGGTGGGCCGAACCCCAAGCAAGTTGTGTACGACATGGCCGAAGAGGTTCGCCGTATCGTTCTAGCCAATTACAATCAGGTCGCAGACATCAGTTACGTGTCGGTCCTCTCGACTGACGAGGTGGAGCCGAACCCAACGGACAACCCGATGGTTTTCAGGATTGCGACCACTGTCGGGTATCAGTGGAGGACCACATGAAGATCAAATGCAGCAACTCTGCAACAAAAAAGCTGGGCCTCAGCGGTGAGGTCGCAGAGTTCGACGACAAAGGTATCGCGACGGTATCACAGAAGCTGGGGGAGGCGTTGGCCGCGGCCTACCCCGATCACGTCGAGGTCGTCCCAGAGAAGGCGACCCGCAAATCCAAGAAGGAGGACTAACCCATGCCATTTGAAGCTGGCATCGGTGCCCTGCGGGCGAACTTCATCAGGGAGACGACCGCGGGCACCACACCGACGAACCCAGCTTGGCTCCGGTTCAGTGATGAACTGGACTCAGCCGGTGACTGGTCACCGAACACCAACCTCGCGGCCCGGACCGCCATCGGTACACCTGACATCGTTGGGTTCAGTATCGGCGCAGAGGACCATGAGGTCAGTGTCGCGTACAAGCTCCAGCGGTGGCCCGCTGCCGCCGGGGACGCTTCGTACGACGGACTGGTCCGTGACTCAAACGGCTTCCTGCCGTCGACCCATTCAATCCTGTTCCGTCAAGTCCTCAGCAACGAGGGGACGCAGTCAGGGGGTGATCTGCATATCTACACGTACGGGACCGGTGCGAAGTTCAACACCGTCCGCCTGTCAGGTGACTCAGGTGATTCTGAGCCTGTACTGGTCGAAGGGACGTACGTGTGCGAGAAGGTGCGATCTTACGCAGTCTCGCAGCCCAACGCATCGACCACGATGACGGTTGTGTCGTCATCTGCGAGTGACACCACGCAGGACGTGACGGTCGAGAATCTGACCGGCGCGACAAGCGAGACGATCTCGCTGACGGGCACCACACCGGCCGCGGGTGTGACCTCGTTCTCTGACATCGGCGCGGTGCGACTGTCTGCCGAGACGGTCGGGGACGTGACGGTCACGTTCACGACAGGCGGCGAGACGTGTGTCGTGATTCTGGGGTCGGCCAGTCACCAGAACATTGAGGGTGATCTGGGGCTGCCGCTGCTGGGTTCGGGTTCGTATGAGTCCGCGCTGGGCACAGGGCTTGAGCACATCCTTGGCGACACCATCACCAAGGGCGGGTCAGCCATCGACGTGAACGTCATGACGATGGCGATTGAGGTCGCGAACAATGTTCAGGCCGATGCGGTCACTCGCCAGAAAACCAAGGTACTGAACGAGGGCATGAGGGACGTGACTGCGTCCGTCACGGTGTTCAGTGCACGGGGGTCGCACGACGCGACCATCGAACACCTGAAAGCCACCGCCGGGGACATCGTGTGGACGATGGACGGCGGAACGATCACACTGTCCAGTGCGGTGCTTACTGCTCCGGGATCGCGGACCTACGACAAGGGCGCTGCGACCATGCAGAGGGACAACACGTTCACCGGGCAGGGACTCACAATCGCCTAACAAGGAGACGACGGCATGGCGAGAAAGAACAAGGGGGCGAACAGGTCACCAGAGGTGAAGCCGCTAACTACTGATGACCTGTTCGTCCGCAGGGATGATGACGGGAAATTGATCCCGTTGGAGGTGCCACTTCTGGGCCGACAGGACAGGACCATCAAAATCCTGCCCACGACTATCGGGTCAGTGAAGGGACTTCAGAATCTGGAAAAGCAGGCGGCGGAGTGGCCGCTTGATGAAAAGATTCGATACGTGAGGGAGCATGTGGTCGAACCTGACTTAAGCCAGGTAACGGCCGAACAGATCATGGACGGGTTGACCCTCTGGGATCTGGACATGCTACTCATCACAGCGGTACAAGCAGGTGGGCCGAACAGGCGAGCGGGAAACGGCTAGGCCCGCGCCGGAGTTTTGATGAAACGCTGATGGAGATAGCTGCATGGCTACACACCATCGGCTACCGATACACCGGAACGGGCAGCCT
>JBDGYW010000915.1:0-3052 GCA_039588935.1 Gemmatimonadota bacterium
TGCTCCATCCGTTGGCACAGGCAGGTTGGGTCGGCATCCTAGTGACCGCGTTGAACCTGATGCCGTTTGGCCAGTTTGACGGTGGGCATGTCGTTTACGCGCTGGTACGAGATCTCCAGCGTCTTGTCGGTGTGTTTATGCTGATGCTGCTGGTCTTCTTGGGTTTCGATTTCTGGTTTTGGTGGGCGTGGGGGGCTTTCATTTTGATCGTCAGTGGCGGACGCATCGGGCATCCTTCGGTGCTCGAATACGAACGCCCACTGCCACGCAACCGGCGGGTTTTGGGCGTCGCGACTATTGCTTTGCTGGCGGTTACGTTCATTCGCGTGCCGTTTGCGTGAGGGCGGCGGAACAGTTGCAGAGATGCAGAGATGCAGCTGCCCCAACTGCCGCTCTGCTGCGTGGTGTGGTGAGGGGTGGGAGCGTGCCTGCCACTTCTGCCGCGGGGTGGAAAGGGCGTGTGAGGCAGCCATGCGAGCATCCACTCAGTGTTGCTTAAGTCGAAGAACCGTTTATATTTGCGCAAACCTACCGGGGTGAATACAGATGCCGGCTAATCCGGTCCGCTACGGTGCTCCAGATCCCGCCGAACCAATAGAACATGAACTGCCCACAGCGCTGATTGCCGGTGATGAGGTGATGCTGCGGCTCAGGGTTCGGCGTGCTGAAGACGGGACGTGGCGCGCGCGACTGATCTTTGGCTCGGGTGATTCAGAAACAGCTGCCTCAACCGCGGAGATCTTTTGCGCTGAGAGTGAAAACGATCTCTGGCAAGCGGTGCGCGACCTCCGGGATCACCACATCCGCGATCTTTACCGCTCAATAGTAGAATGACGGACACGCAGGACGAGCGTGTCCGTAAACTGCGACACGATTTGTCCAACCCCCTCGCCACAATCCTCGCCGAGACACAGTTGCTGCTCCTTGGAGAAGACTCGCTCGATGAGAAGACTGTCGCGACACTCCGGGTGATCGAAGCGTCGGCGCGTCGAATGCGGGAGATCCTCCAGGTAGACTAACGGTACTCTCGAGTCTTCATCTGGCGGTAGCGATATCGCCGGGCGTCTTTCATCAATGAACAAAACTTCGGGGCATCTTGACGTGTTAGGTTTCTAGGGTGAAGTTCACGATTCCCTGAATGTTTGCCAAGGGCACTTCTCCATTCCTCGCCGGAGTTTCGAAATGGGTGATGCCGTTGTGCGTTTAGCCAAGCGCCCGCTCATGCCATCTGGGCTCGTTGTGCTGTGTGCCGGACTCGCTGTTGGATGCGGACTCGGACGCGCCTCAGAAGTCTCGCCTACCGAGGTCCCTGCTCTCGAACAGCGACTTGCGGAAAAGCCGGGAGATGGCGCATTGCTGTTGCGCTACGCCGCCGCGCTCTTCTCGGCGGAGCGATGTGACTCGGCGATGGTCGTGGCACGTGCAGGCATGACGCGCCGACCCAAAGACGCGCTTGGTCCGCTGGTCGTCGGACAATGTCACGAGCAACGCGAGGACTACGATCAGGCGATCAACGTCTACCGCCAGTACTTGAACGGGCACTCGCGTGAAAGGGGTGCCTCGGCGGTCCGGTCCCGCGAGATGTTCGCGGTGCGCGGACGCGCCACCGCACAAGCGCGGGAGGCGCTAGCGCGAGAGAATGAACAGGCGCAAGTCGCAACGGACCCTCAGGTCGTCGCGGTTCTGCCACTCCAGATAGTCGGCGATTCGCAGTACCAGGCACTGTCGCGAGGGTTGGCGCAGATGCTCACTTCAGACTTGGGCCTGCTGCAGACATTCCGCATGGTGGAGCGCCTCCATCTGGGTGCATTGCTAGACGAGATGCGACTGGGTCAGACAGAGAATGTGGATCAGAGCACGGCGGCGCGCGTGGGTCGGCTGCTGCAAGCGGGACGACTGGTCCAGGGGACCGCAGCAATTCCAGAGGACGGAGACACTCGACTCGAAGCCTCCGTCCTGATGTCCGACGGTGAGATTACGAGCCCGACATCACGCGCCGGTCGTCTTCGCGATCTGATGGACCTGGAAAAGGAGGTAGTGGTTGGGATTGCGACTCAGCTCGGGTACGTACTATCAGAAGCAGAACGGCAGTTGATTCTCGAGAATGGTACACGTAACCTCGCCGCCTTCCTGGCTTACTCGAGAGGACTCGTGGCCGAGGACATGGGTGACTATTCAGCGGCGGCGGCCCACTTTGGCGAGGCGGTTCGTGCCGACCCCAATTTCCAGGCGGCACGCGACGGCTTTCAAGCAAACGAGGCAGCTCCAGCAGTCCAGGACGCCACTCCAGCCCAGATCACCGTGACTGCTTCGGAGCCAACACCACAGCCCGATGTACTGCTGGGTGCCCCGCCTCCAGATGTCACGGCAGCGGCGATCAGCTCGACGCTTGGGGACATCGCGGCAACTCAGTCAGAGCATGCGTCGCAGATGGCCGACCAGACAGAAACGACCACGAGGGCGACTGGAAGCACCATCGCCGTCAACGACCCGACAGAGGTGTTTACGCAGACCACCATCGGGATAATCCGCATAATCTTTAGGTTGCCATGAAGCGCGCTCATATCGCAGTCACGGCCTTGTTGCTGGCCGCCGCCGGCACTCCGCTCCACGCACAAACGACCGTCGAGGTTCGCGCCGCTGGCTTCTACGAGAGCTACGCATTCGACGCCGACGAGGGTTCGCTCCAGCTTAAGAGCATTTCCGAGATATCTGCCCCAGTGGGGATAGACGTGCATTTCGGGCGTTTCGGTGATCTCACCGTTTCCACGGGCTTTGCGAATGTCCAACTAGCGTCCAAGGACGCCGCGGTACTGCCCGATCAGACCATTTCCGGCATCCTCGACACCGAGGCTCGTTTGAGCCTGAACGTGATTCCGAGCAAACTCCTGGTGCTGCTGAACGGAGCAGTCCCCACCGGTGTGAAGACCGTAGAAGAAGACGAGCTTGCAGTCCTCGGTGCACTCTCGAGTGATATCATCGGATTTGCGGCGCCACAGATGGGCAGTGGCGGTAACATCGGCGGCGGATTTGCGGGTGCGGTTCCATTGGG
>JBDGYW010000916.1:0-3051 GCA_039588935.1 Gemmatimonadota bacterium
CTGCCCTCCGCGGCCTGCTCCTCATCGAGAGGCGTGATGGTGATCGAGGCGAGCTCTCCTTCCTGCGGGCTTGCACCCTCCACCGGAACCCATGGTGCGTTTTGACGGCGGACTTGCTCGAGCTGTGTGGCGGCCATCTCGTCGGTTACGGCAATGGTCTTGCGCACCAGATCGAAGCCGCCCAGCCGTTGCAGGTCCAAATCCGGTTTGACCGCCACTGAGACCTCAAAAATGAGCGCCTCACCCTCTTCGAATTTCAGGTCCTGAACCAGAGGCTCGGCAATGGGTTTCAGGTCTTCTTGGTCGAGAACGGCCTTCCAGCCATCGCCGACCAGCTCATGGACAACTGTCTCGCGGATGGCAGGCCCGAATTTCTTCTTGATCACTGCTTCAGGCGTCTTGCCCTTTCGGAAACCCGGGAGTCTTGCCTGTTTGGCATATTTCGCCGCCGCTTTCTTCTCCGCTGCTTGGGCGCGGTCCGCAGGGATTTCGACCTTGAAGATCTTCTCTCCTGGCTTCTCGTCAGTTTGAGTAATGACAATACCGGTTGCTTCTGTGGAACTCATTAGTAAATCGCCGTTTCTAAGGGAACGCGTAATCTAACCTTGCAAGGTCAGATTGCGAGTGAGGAGTGGGGTGTACCGCCCGCCCTACCGCTCAAAAACGACAACGCGGTTCCAATCGACCGCTCGCAGCACCTCTCCACCTTCCTCGTCGAAGCCGAGCAGTACCTCGCGCGGACGGTATTGCAGCGATGACATCGGGTGGAGCCAGTGAGATCAACGGCATTCGAATCCACCACTTGCTAACGAACCAAGGGCCGCTGGGTAGTCGGTCGAATTCCACATGTCCCTCAGCGTGTCTTTCGAGAAGCCGCGAGCCGAGGTTGGCGTAGCGAAGTTCGAGAAAACGCAACGCAGCCGATGCCTCGTCGAGCCACAAGACGCCGCCCACATCGGGCAACTCCCGCCCTCTGATCGGCTCAAACTCCAAACCGATGAACTCTGGGTGCTCTCCTTCCTCTGGAGATCGAAGCAGTGCTGGCTCAGAAACGCGTCCGAAAAGAAAGCTGCTGCATCCGGAGCATAGTAGAAGAATGAATCGGGGCAGATTGACGCATAGCCTTGTTCCTGGAGCTCACGGGCCGGGCCGCTTCGAAACAATACCACCCGGCTCCCGACCATCAGGCTATCCGTTTCCCGTTCGACGCGTTTCCTGCGGTCGAACCGGCGTTCGTATTATCGCGTATGGTAGGTGAAATGCCTTTGTGACTCACCCCACGCAACCGCCGCAAGCACCTTGCGAGCTTCCTCCCAAACAATGGCCGTGGCAAACCCCTGTTCGCGATGGGCTCGACATTCCTTGGCGTCTCCGGTCACCGTAATCGAGTCGAGGCGAACCACGATTGGGTTGACTCGGATCGAAACGTCACGGACTTCCGCGGCCCCGACAGCACGGATCTCGATCGCCGTGCTCCCGAACCCGATCCTTTCAGTGCGGAGCACGTACGTACCTGGGCCGGGAGCACGCAGACTAAAACTGCCCCTGGAGTCCGTGATTACACGTGCTACCTCAGTTGTGTTTGAATCCTGCAGAACCACGAACGCCCGGTCGATCGTCCGGCTTGTCACCGCATCGATGAGTTGACCGCGGATTGTCTGTGCGTCGAGAATGGTGGTGGCGATGGACGCAAGTAAGAGTCCGGGGATTGAGATCAGCTGTCGGTTGAAGAGCATGATCGCGGGTCCTGTATTGCGACATTCGTGACTAAGGTATACCGATCGAGGTGGGAAAGGGTCCTCGCAGATCACGAGTGAGAGCCACGCAGCCAGTATGACTCGTTCGAAACGTTGCTCATGCGACCGGGGGGACTCGAACCCCCACTGGTTTCCCAACAGGATCCTAAATCCTGCGCGTCTGCCAATTCCGCCACGGTCGCGAAGGGATCAATTATAACGTCTAACTGGTTGTGGGGGCAGGGTTTCCGACCGGAAGTGACGTTCGTTATAGGCTCGAACGCAAAATGGGTAAGAGCAGTTGACACTGGATGTTGCATTGTCAAGGCAGACGCCAACTGAGACCTCCCCCCTCAGCCATGGTGGCGCTCAGCTCAACGATGGGCCCAGTCCGACGATGCCGAGAGTACCTGTTCCCTTCTGGCTCTAGCCAACCTTGTTTATGAGTCGTAATGTAGGGTCAGCGGGCTGACCTCGGAGCCTCTCACGTGAACGATACCCTTGATTACCTGAAAACCGCAGCCTCCTCCAGCCACCACCGAGCGTGAAACCGGCGCCGACGGCGGACCCATCCAAAAGAGGGCCAGAATGAAAACGATAGCGATTGCATTACTGTCTGTTCAAGCCGCTGCCCTTACCTTCGGCTTCACCCGAACCGCTGCCCAGACCAACCCAATTTGGTCCGAGCAGAAGATCAAGAACTACCTACCACATATGACGCGACCCGAGGTGGAAGACCTCCTGACTCGGTCTGACATGGTGATCATTCCGGTTGGCGCGTTGGAGCAACACGCGCTTCACCTACCCATGGGGACCGACTTCGTGAGCGGTGTCGAGCGGGCGAAACTGATCGCCCAGGAAACCGATGCGCTCGTGGCGCCGATCCTCATTCCCGGGATGTCCCCATACCATATGGGATTCGCGGGCACGATCACCCTACGGAGTGAAACCCTCCAGGCCGTTTACTTTGAGGCGGTACAGAGTCTACTCGTGCACGGATTCAAGAGGTTCTTGATCCTCAACGCACACGGCGGCAATCGAGCCACCGTTGGTTTTCTCGTTGACCGAATCAACCAGGAGACGGCGGGAATTGCAGTTGATCTAGGTACGGCTGCGGTTCCCTTCATGACAGCCTCGCCACAGTCGACGGCGACGGTGCTCGATCGTCACGCAGGCGTTAGTGAAACGTCGCGCCTGATGTACCTCGCGCCCAATCTCGTGGACCTGGCCGTCGCGCAGACGGCAACGCTGACGATGCCGGAGCATCTGGCGGGTATGGTGCCGGACGTGCTGGCCGGAGATCGGTCCGTGTCCC
>JBDGYW010000917.1:0-3051 GCA_039588935.1 Gemmatimonadota bacterium
TCGACCAGGAGATGTTGGCGGAATTGCGCCTTTCCCCACTTCTGCGTCGTATACAACCGGTTGCCAGTTTCGTTGGGCCAACTCGTGAAGACGGAGCACCGGTGTCAGCCATGTCTCGAACAGCCGGCGAGACCGCCAACGACTCTGCTTTCGGTCCATCGGCCATGCCGGTCAGGCAACTCAACCTCTTTCCGATCGTGAACGCCGGACTTCGTGGAGCAGGTGTGCGCATCGCTATCCTCGATACCGGCTTTGAGACAGAACATACGGCATTCGTGGGTGTGTCGGTCATTGCTCAGCACGATTTTGTGTTTGGCGATTCCGTGGTTCGCAATCAAGTAGGTGACGTGTCGCATGCTTCACGACACGGCACCGAAGTCTGGTCGCTGCTCGCGGCCGGACTGCCAACGCAGATTGTGGGCATAGCACCTGCTGCCGAATACATTCTCGCCAAGACCGAGGACGTACGGGCGGAAACGCGTGTGGAAGAAGACGACTACGTTGCGGCACTCGAATGGGCCGATTCCCTGGGCGCCGACATCGTGACCTCCAGCCTTTCATACCTGCGGTTCGATGATGGATTCGGTTACACATTTGGAGACTTGAACGGCGACGTTGCGGTCACCACGATTGCAGCGGATTCAGCGGCCGCTCGCGGCATCGTTGTCGTAACAGCGGTCGGCAACGACGGTGCACTAGGATTCCGTTCTTTGAGCACACCGGCGGATGGTGACTCGGTGATAGCAGTCGGTGCCGAAGACTCTCTCGGAATCCTCACTGGTTTCAGCTCCCGAGGACCGACTGCCGACGGGCGGCTCAAGCCTGACCTGACGGCGCCCGGTAAGTCTGTGTTTGTCGTCGACCCAACTGCGACATCGGGTTTCGCCCGTGTTAATGGAACCTCGTTCAGTACGCCAATCATAGCAGGCACAGTCGCGCTCATTCGTGAGCTGCATCCCGGGCTTTCGCCTACGGAAATACTCGAGGCATTGCGACGCACCGGGAGCAACCGAGAAACGCCTGATTCCAGCAGTGGCTGGGGCCGCCCTGACGGCACCGCGGCAGCATCCTATGCCCGCGGCCTACATTTGGTGAGTCCGGCCGACACGAACCTCACCACCATAACACCTCTCTTTGCCTGGCAGATTCCCGGCCTTCCGCCATTTGCCGAACCGATGACATATCGGCTCCGCATCGCAGAAGACACGACATTCGGAACTACGCTCCTGGACACGACGCTCGCTGACACTGAGGTTCAGCTCGAATTGCCGCTGCCCCCGGGACAGAAGTTCATAATCGAGATCACCGCAGTGACCGCTGATTCGGCGTCTTTGATTCATCTAGAGCGTAGCACCTTTGTGGTACCTGAGTGGATCACTCTCACAACGCTGAGTGCGCCTGCAGGCACCACGATTCGCTCAAGGAGGCCAACCTTTCAATGGACGTCACCTGAGGTGATGAGTCCACCCGGTCCCTTCACGTACGACATGGCGGTGCTACGTGTGGACAACGGCATCGCGACAATCGAGGCAACGGATCTAACGGAGACCTCGTTCGTTCCAACCTCCGACCTCGATTTGAACACCCCGTACACGTGGCGCGTTATTGCTCGGCTGGGCTCCGACAGCGTCTCGCTCGAAAGCGAAGGATCATTCGTGATCGTTGATGAGTCGTTGCCAACGGCTACGATCTTGTTCCAGAACTTCCCGAATCCATTCCCGGACGATGCCGTGGGAGAAACCTCGACGTGCATCTGGTTCGATCTCGCTGATGACGATGAGGCCACGCTCGACATCTTGGACATACGGGGGCACATCGTTAGGAACCTCGTCCCAGCGCACACATTCCCGACAACCGTGCCGGCTGGGCGCTACGGTAGAGGACAGTTCGGCAACACAGGACGGTGTGACCCACGGTTGGAGTGGGACGGCACGGCAACCGATGGGTCTGTCATGCCACGTGGCATCTACCCAGTGCGATTGAAGACCGCGAAGGGAACTTTCTTCAAACGAATCGTGTTTATGGGAGTAGAGCCATGAGTTACCGTATGGGAGTGATCGTCTTCGCCTGCGCGTTCGTGAGTGCCATCGGCACTACGCTCCAAGCGCAAGACACGATGACTGCGCTCAACCGCGCCGAAACCGCCTACCGTGGCATCGAAACCCTTCAAGCCGATTTCACGCAAACCCTGGAGAACCCGATGCTGGGTGGGTCGCTCGTATCGGCGGGCACACTCTTCCTCGCACCACCCAGTCGTTTCGCGATGAGCTTCACAGATCCTGATGGCGACCGAATCGTAAGTGATGGAACATGGTTGTGGATCTACTTGCCGAGCAGTGTTCCCGACCAGGTCTTGCGCCAGCCGATCCCGAGTCGTGGCGCGGCTACCCCCAACCTCCTAGCACAGTTCGTAGACCGGCCACTCGAACACTACCGAGCTTCGTATGTCGGAAGCGATTCCGTTGCTGGGGAGGCCGTCGATGTTGTATGTCTGGTTCCGCGCCGCCATGATGATCCTTTCACGGAGGCTGAGGTTTCTATTTCTCTGGCCTCCGGACTAGTACGGCGTCTGATGGTAATTGAACCAGCGGGGCAGCGGCGTACGTTACTGTTTGAAAGGATCCGGCAAGACGTAGAGATCCCCGATACGGAATTGGAGTTCGTCATCCCAGACGGAGCTAGAGTGATCACTCCATAGGTTCTCTTTCCTTCAATCGACGTTTCTGCGCATCCTACGCCGAAATTGCGAGCGGCGGGGGTCCGAGGCCACGGTTGAGCGGACTTTCTTGGGTAGCACTGCAAGGCACATTCGGACCGTTTTCAAGTCACTTTGAGATCGAAAATGCTCAGTTGCGGCTCGAACGGGTTGGCATCTCGATACGCGCTAGTAGTTCGCTCTGGCTGTTGACGCCGGCGAGCAGTTCCAGCGCTTTGGCGACTTGCGCATCGTCTCTGACACGACGGCGTGCCTCTGCATCCCTGTCGAATACGTAGCGTGTCACTTCGTAGCCCAGTTGTCGGTCCAGAAGGATGCCTGCCCCTTGGAACACA
>JBDGYW010000918.1:0-3050 GCA_039588935.1 Gemmatimonadota bacterium
TATCGGCGTCTTGGGGTGCTCGCCGTAACCCTGTGGCACTGCTTTGTCGAACGTCCAACGTACAGCGATAGCACAGTGCGAGGAACCCGTCATCCAACTGACGTCGAAGCACACGCGCTGCCACTGTCCGTTCGTCTTGATGGGGACGCCATCTGTTAGGTCCAGTAGCACGTTCAGGTCCTTATCCAAAATGTGCACTTGAATCCCGTTCGTCAGTGCAGCCATCCCACCGTACTCGTGCGGGTTGAACTGCCCAACGTAGTCGTCCTCGATGAACACGATCATGCGTGCGATGGCGTACCGCTTGTCGGGCGGCACCTGTACCGCAAAGATCTGCGGCGCGCCGAGGGAGTACACACCATTGGCGACAACGAACCCGCTGCCGTCCCATACTGTGTCAACGTATTTCGATACGAACTGGTTAGCCATTATATCCCCTTGATGTTCCGTTTGAGCGGAGCGTCCCAGCTAGTTCCCACACCGTATGCCATGATCGCGCCGCCACCTGCAAACGTCAAAACGAGCGCATCGGCAACATTCGGTGAAGCCACGCCACGCTTCTTCATATCCGCTTTGCTCTCTATCTGCACCTTGCCGTTCGACTTGAACGTGTACCTTGGGGACGAAAGCTCCGCACAAAGTTGCGAATCGTTCACGGGTAGGCTCGCCACGTTCGTCGCCAGCCACTCCTTCACATCGAACCATAGTTCAGCCCTCAAGTTGACGTATCGTTGCTTTAGCCCCGCAGACTCTGAAACATTAATCGCTCTAGCAGGAAGTCCGAGTTCTCGAAGGCGATCCGATACTCCTGCTCCCATGCCAATCCCGTCCACGAGGATTTGTGTGGGACGGGCCAGATTTGAGCACTCGTCCCACTCTGCCTTAACAGCGCCGGTAAGCTGCATGAGATCGAGTCCCTTCCATATTCGGACTTTCTCAAGGACTTCATTTCCTCTGCGCTTACAGAGTGTAGAAGAGTCGGAACCGAAACGAGCCACGTCGAGTCCCCAGATGATTGGGGAGTCTGGATGCGACTTGATCTCTCGGATTCTCGCCTCTTCAATAAGGTGGTATGGTATGACCGAGTCGTCATCAGTGATAGGAAACTCACCAAGCACTCGAACTCTGTACGCGTTAGAGTCCTCTCCATATCGTTCAGCCATTTCGTTGATGAAGTCATCGCTGACCCGATTCGAGTCGAAGGCTGAGACGTGGACTGTGTACCACGAGGCTTGGAGCCGCGTGTGGGAGTCGAAGAAGAGGCCGCTTGTCCTGACGGGATTCCCGATGAGGATAGTGCATGCCGCCTCGCCTGACATACTTCCTGCTGCCGCTTCAAAGATTCCTTCTGGGACGCCGGATGCTTCATCGACAATGAGTAGGACATGGTCTGAGTGTATACCTTGCAGAGCTTCAGGTTGGTCCTGCCGCGATGTACGCACCGACAGGAAGGATGATTCGGGTCTGTTCTTTAACTCGATACGATCTGCTTTTACGTCCAGTAGGTCCTGCAGAGCGACAGGCAAGTCTTTGATCCACCGCTTGACCTCTGCGTAGTAGGCGTCGAATGCTTGCGGACGTGATGGTGCAGTCGCTGCTACCTTCTGCGGGTAGCGGCACAGCACGTGGTGGATCGAGATCCAGGCCACGACTGCGGTTTTGCCAACGCCGTGCGCGCTGCGAATCGAGATGCGCCGCTCGCCGCGTGCGTAGGCTTCGAGTACGTCGATCTGCCAGGGGTCAGGCTCGACCCCGAACACTTCGCGGACGAAGCGAACGGGGTCATTCCTGTACCGCTGTACGAATGCGACGAAGGGGTTGACTTTCTTAGTCAATGGCCTCAATCGCTGCTTCGAGGGTGTGGATACGATGCAGTTCCATCGCGCCGGGGTCGGTCGTCGCACGAATGCTAACCAACTCCTGTTGCACCTCGTTGAGTGCAACGGCAGCGCTGCCCGTTCCGCCCGAGAGTGCCGTGGCTCCGCCAGCCCACGCGCCGCCTGCAGCCTCTGCGATGGCAATCAAGTTGCCAACAGTGCCGGTGACCTTCGAGTACACCGTCATCTCGGCGGTGCCAGTCTTCACGGCGTAGCAGTGCGGGTTGATGGTCATGGATGCGGCGTAGTCCGTACCGGCCACTCCACCACTCAGGTTGATCGCGGCGACGAGATTGTCGATGGTGGCATCGTCAGATGCACCAACATGCACGTTGCCGTCGACATCCGTGAGGGTGTCTTGGTAGGTGTAGACCTTACCTGCGATTGTGACTGTCTCGGTGTTTGCCTCGGTGGACCCCGTGTACACCTTGGACGCCTTGACGGTCGCGGTGAATGAAAAACTCATGTGTCTCTCCTAGATCTAGGGTGTCTCTTAAAATAACTGGTCTACAGCAGTTCGTCAAGTGTGGGTTCATCCACAACCTCGAACTCTGCATCAACGACTTGGCCTTCTCCCATGGGGAGGGCCTTTTGCGCCGCCTGCAGAGCATCGAGGTGTAGATCACCGATGCTGAGATTGAGGTTGACGTCACCCCGATCCTTGCCGAAGTCTTTCTTGTTGGCGCGCTCGGCTAACCACTGCCGCACCTTCGCACGCTCGCGGTCGACCGTGATCGTGTCGTTCGTTGCTCTGTCAACGATGTCCAGTGCTTCGTCAGCCATTGCATGCGCGCCAATCTCTCTTGCTTCTTGGTAACGCTGCCAACGCGTCTCGTCCTTATGCAGCCACTCGTACAGCATGCCGCGACTCACGTCGCAGATGCGACTCACGTCTGCCGTGCTCGTGCCGCCCATCACGGCTTCGAGCACGTACTCCTCGCCGCCCGCATCCATGATGCGACCGACGCTCTCGTGGTAGATAGGTCTACCCGGCATCGTCTCTCCGTAGGTTCGTTTGTATGCACTGCATGATGTCAGCGAAATCGTTGCGCAGTCGCGCAGTGCCGACGATGATGTAGTCCTTCATGCGTGTAGTGATCCAACCCATCGCTCGCATCGGATCAGTGATCTCAACGTAGTGGGTGACGCCGTCGTCGTTGTCGAACAACCAGT
>JBDGYW010000919.1:0-3046 GCA_039588935.1 Gemmatimonadota bacterium
GGACTGCGCATGGCACTCGGTGCACAGCAGTCGGGTTTGCTCTACACGCTGGTCAAGCAGAGTTCCCGTGAGTTGGTGATCGGTTTGGGCCTGGGCACGGTGCTGTCATTGGTGCTCGCTATGAGCATGCGGATTCTGTTCTACGAGGTGCAACCGTGGGATCCAGCTGTCTTGGTTGGTATCGTGGTCGCCTTTGCGCTGACGGGACTCGCCGCCACGATCGTTCCGGCCAGGAGGGCGATGCGCATCGAGCCAACGGCAGCGCTGCGCAACGAATAGCCACACCTCTATTAAAGCCTCTTTAGGTTCTTTCCCCCTTGCCACACAAGGGGAACTTTTTCACCTTCCCCTTGTCACATAAGGGAACCACAGGGGGAGGGGATCTTATGGGACGTTCCCACGCCAATCTGCTGCGCGGGGCCCTCGAGCTGCTGATTCTCAAGGCGTTGAGCTGGGCGCCGCGCCACGGATACGGCATCGCCGAATGGATCGAATCGGCGACTGATGCCACGCTCCTGGTGGAGGAAGGCACACTGTATCCAGCGCTCCACCGACTCGAATCGAAGAAGTGGATCCGCGCCGATTGGGGGCTCTCCGAGAACAACCGTCACGCCAAGTTCTATGAATTGACGCCCCGCGGACGTAAGCAGCTCGATTCCGAGACTGCCGTGTGGCGAGAATACTCGGAAGCCGTCACCAGGGCACTCACGCTCAAGACATCGATGCCGAAATGAGCGACCTACCGACCCGCTTCCGCAGAGTATTTCGCAACCCGTGGCGGCGGGACCCTGCGACGCGGGACGTGGACGATGAACTCCGGTTTCACCTGGAGATGCGCATCAAGAAACTCATCGCCAGCGGATTGGATCCAGAGTCCGCCAAAGTGGAGGCGCTGCGGCGTTTCGGTGACGTGCAGGATGTCGAGTCCGCATGCCGCAATCTCCGCAAGCGACACTATAAGAGGGAATACATGCAGAGCGTCATAGATGCAGCGACACAAGACATCCGGTTTGCCTTGCGATCCCTGCACAAGAAGCCGGGTTTTGCGGCGGCCGCGGTACTTTCGGTTGCCATCGGCATCGGGGTGAACGTGGCCGTGTTCACACTCCTCTACACCGTTCTCATCGCTCCACTACCGTTTGCCCAGCCGGAGCACCTCGTGGCGGTGGAGGCATCCGCACCGGAACAGGATCTCGAACGAATGCCGGTGTCCTATCCCATCCTTCTGGATTGGCAGGAGCAGAATCGCTCGTTCGCGGGCGTAGCCGGGTTTTGGTACACCAATTACACGTTCACCGGCCACGGACGACCGGAGCGTATTAGGGGTACTCAAGTAACGGCAAACATCACCGAAGTCCTCGGTGTCGAGCCCATCCTCGGGAGGACCTTTCGACCCGACGAGGAAGGGCCGGGTGTGTCAAATGTCGTCCTCATCGGCGAGGGGCTATGGCAGCGGCGCTTTGGCGGCGATCCGGATGTCATCGGACGCGTAATTACGCTTGGTGGTCAGCCGTTCACCATCATCGGCGTCATGCCCGCACACTTTCGCTTCCCGGAGGCTTCCGATCTTTGGGCACCGTTCCCCTGGGACGCGACAATCCCGCGCTTCGCGCGGTTCATCAATGTCGTGGGACGGCTGCGACCCGATCAGTCCATGGAGCAGGCGCTGGCGGACATGAACATCCTCGCCGGCAGACTTGGCGAGGAGTACCCGGATACGGATGGGGGCATCGGCGTTCGCCTAACGGGGTTGAGGCAGTGGATCTTCGGAGACGAGACAGAGCCGATACTCATCTTCTATGGGATCGTCTGTCTCGTTCTGCTGCTGGCCTGCGCAAATGTGGCCAACTTGACGCTTGCCCGAAACGCCACGCGAAATCAAGAAGTCGCCATCCGCACATCCCTGGGTGCTAGTCGAGGGCGGATGACGCGACAGTTCTTCACCGAGAGTCTCTTGCTGGCCGTCATCGGGGGAGCCGCAGGCATCGCCATCGGCGTGTACGGACGTCAGCTGATCCTTGCGCTCGCGCCCGTTAACATGCCGTACTTGGCATTCGAAATTCGCCCTGTCGTAGTAATCATGATATCCGCCATCGTGATCGCGAGCGGCCTCTTATTTGGACTGGCTCCGGCAATCACCTCCGTACGGGCCAACCCGGCCGGTACCCTGCAATCGCTGAGCGGGAGGCTGACTGACGGGCTGCAGAAGGCAAGCTTCAGATCCTTCCTCGTGACCTGCGAGATCGCCATTGCCCTGGCGGTGCTCATTGGCTCCAACCTCATGGTCAAGAGCGCTCTGCGCCAACGAGCAGTTGACCCCGGATTCACTGCCGAGAACTTGGCCACCGTGTTCGTGACGCCTCCCGATGCAAACTACCCGGGACCGGAAGAGATCACCGATTTCTACGACAGGCTTCTCGCGACTGTGGCGGCCATGCCGGAAGTCACTGAGGCATCCATCGCGACAGAGCTGCCCAAAGGCTCCATCGACAGAACCACCCCCATTTACGTGGAGGGAGCAGCTCTTCCCAATACCGCTCAATTCCCCAGTTATCCCACTCAAAACATCGAGGCAGGCTACTTCACCACGACGGGGATTCCCCTCCTTCGCGGACGAGCCTTCACCAACCGGGATTTCAGAGGAGCACAGCCCGTCGTCATCGTGAACGAGTCGTTCGTCCGGCGACATTGGCCTGACGAGAATCCCCTTGGGAAGCGCCTCGCGTTCCAGGGCCTCCCCGAGTCCGACGAAGACTGGTTCGAGGTCATAGGTATCGTCGCCGACACCTACAATGCCGGTTACGGTGCCCCGATCCATCCCGGTGTCTACCTCCCAGCGCGACAGCTCCCGTCCTGGGACGTCTTTCTGGTGGCGCGAACCGTGGCCGACCCCCGCAGTGTGATGGCCAACTTGCGGGAGACCATCTGGTCCATCGATCCCGACATGCCGCTCTCGGAGTTCCGCACCATGGAGGCGGTACTCCTCGAGACGAACTGGCAGATTCGCATTTATTCCTGGGTGCTGGGCTTCTTCTCCGTCATCGCG
>JBDGYW010000920.1:0-3040 GCA_039588935.1 Gemmatimonadota bacterium
AGATCCGTGAACAGAGTATCCGTGTCTTGCAAGTGAGAGACATTCGATCCCGGTGCCACACGCGCAGTCTAAGATGCGCGACGCGCTGTGTAGCTGAGGCAACAGCTGTAGCAACGTTTCGTATGTTGACTCTGCGAAGGCATCGCAATCTGAAACAAGGTTGTCATAGTCTCCGGCCAACGCGTCGTATGCGAGCGCGGCGTCGATTGTGTTTTCATTCATGTCGAGTTGAGCATGTCAAGATGCGACCGGTTCGTCAATGATGGAAGAAGAAAGTCCCCACCGTGTCAGGCCTTAGTTCACCCGATACCATTGTCCAACAATGCGAATTCCGCATAACAGTGTGGCTAAGCTGCAGCCGCGGCACTAATAATGACCGCGAAGCGAACCGTTGATAACCTGAGCCCGGCCGTCAGCTTCAGCCACGAGTTATGCGTGGTCCGGTGGATTGGCACTCCCATTCGTGAAGACGCCGTGCAAAAGTATGCGAGATAGTACAATTCTAAGCCAGGCACTCTCAAGGTAACTGTTAGCCTCACTCCTTTGTTGCACGCAAAGTGTACCAGCCGCTGTCTTCAAGTTCATGACGGTTGACATCTGTGAAGCCAGCGTCGCGAATTGACTTAAAGAGAGCGTCAGAAGGGATCGGGCAGAACGGTAATGTGTAGCTTCGAGGGCGCACAAGGTCACCTTCTAATTCAAGAAAAACGACTTCCAGGTTGCTTGGTTGCCACAATTTCTGGAGGTCCCATAGGTATATTGGGATCAATTGTCTTTGACCCTGACGGTGCGCAGACCCGATGGTGAATCTAGGTTTCTCCGCCAGCAAACGATCCCAGTCACGCAGCTGGATGACAAGAGTCCCTTCGACGGCCGTAACCGCGGACATACCTCGCAGTGAAGCGAGCAGAGATGATTGGCTAAGGCAGTGGCTGATTGAGTTTCCCAAGCATAAGACGATGTCGAAAGAACCGGCTTTGAACCGGTGAGGCAGTTCTTCCCAAGTGCACTGAGTTGTCGGGATCTTCAATCCGTGACTTTGGAATCTCCTTCGTGCTTGCTTCAGCATGCCTGGACTAGCGTCAGATCCGTGAACAGAGTATCCGTGTCTTGCAAGTGAGAGACATTCGATCCCGGTGCCACACGCGCAGTCTAAGATGCGCGACGCGCTGTTTAGCTGAGGCAACAGCTGTAGCAAAGTTTCGTATGTTGACTCTGCAAAGGCATCGCAATCTGATATAAGGTTGTCGTAGTCTCCGGCCAGCGCGTCGTATGCGAGCGCGGCGTCGATTGTTTTTTCATTCATGTCGATTTGAGCATGTCAAGATTCGACCGGTTCGTCAACGATGGAAGAAGAAAGTCCCCACCGTTTCAGGCCTTAGTTCACCCGATACCATTGTCCAACAATGCGAATTCCGCATAACAGCGCCGATAAGCTGCGGGCCCATTCGCCGCGACTCAGCCCGGCAGCTTCATCGGCAAGTTAGGCGTCGTGGCACGCATTCGAAGACCCTGATGATCTCGTTTGCTGCCTGTAGGAATCGACGACCTCGAGAATCTTCGGTACGAGGCGATACGGCACGGCGCCAGCCCTCGCCTGATCGACAGTGCCAGAGAGTAGCACGTTCAGGTGCGGGCAGTGGAACAACCAAGAACCGGTCGACCCAGTGTGGCCGATCACCGCTGGCGCCGGATAGGTGGGCACGACGACGCGCGGCAAGCGACCCAGGATTTTGAGAAGCGGGTCGTGGAAGCGCATAATTCCCAGCCCGTACTCGATCGGCCATGAGGGCAAGCGCAAGGCTGCCCTGTCGAGCGGAAAGCCAAAGCGGTTCCAGCGCTGCTGCATCAAGGAGAGCGTCGCCGGGTCGTCGAAGACCTGACCGCGGGTGAGCGCGCGCAAGAACCTCAGGGTGTCCTCGGCTGTGCTGTAGACACCCCAGAACGAGCGCATCATCATTGGGATCTCCAGCGGCTTGTTGTCGACCCAGAGCATCGCTGGCTCAGGCGTGGGTTCGAGCGGCCTGCAGTGGCCGGTAAGCCAGGTGTGTTGCAGGGCCAGGGGCCGGAACAGAAGCTCTTCGTGCACCTGGTGCAGCCGCTGACCGGTTACTGCTTCAATGATGGCGACGAGCAACATGTAGTTGGTGTCGCAGTAGCGCACCTTCTGCCGCTTCGCCTCCATAGGCTGGGGCGGGAAGTGCGGGGTGAGTTGATCGCGTACGATGTGAAATAGATCGTCGATGCTCAACGACAGGTCGCCCTCGTGGATCAGACGCTCGACTATGCTTCGGCCGCCTTTCGGGCGGTCCTCCAACCAGTCCGCGAGGCCCGAGGTGTGGCTGAGCAGGTGACGGACGGTGACTGTGCCCGTGTAGTCGATCCCGCCCAACCGGTGAAGTCCGCCGATCAGCGTTTGCGGCAGATAGGTCGAAATCGGCTCGTCCAGACCGACGTGACGGCGCTCGCGCAGCTTCAGGATGACAGTGGCTGTGAACAGCTTGTCGACGCTGGCGATGAAGAAGGGTGTGTCTGCCCGCATCGGCGTGCCGTCCGCCTTCGCGTCACCCGCGGCGCCGACCCATAGGAGTGATCCGTCACCGCTCGCGACGGCCATGATCGCGTGCTGCACCCCCTTCCGCGATACCAGGCCGTGCAGCAGCTCCTGCAGGTGGCGGGTTAGCACATCCGAAGCCTCGGTTGCTCCAGTAGCTCTCGTCGGTTTCAAGGCATCTCCAGTCGGCCTCTGGATTCTTGGCACGCCTAACAGGGCCGTTCAGCTGCGAGCGGCGCGTCTTCTAATTCCACCTCGCGCCGATCGTCAGCTGCAATCACGAGTTAGGCTGGAAATATCCCATGGCCTCACTGTGAAGGGATCCACTTAATCACTAGCAGGGAGTGGTCGATCAGAGCTGGCCATGTCTCTCTTGACCAACCATGAGCCGTCCGCCTGCTTTCGCAGAATCCACAACCACCTTCCTGTGTCCGTCATAGGCTCCACGCTCCCTTCCACCGTAAAGGTCATCGAATAGATCCCCTT
>JBDGYW010000921.1:0-3035 GCA_039588935.1 Gemmatimonadota bacterium
AGCGTCAAACGACGCATGGTAGGTACACGGACGTGCTCGTGCGCGACAATGGCACGTGGCGGTTCCTTGCTTGGCACGGTGGTGACAACCCGGATAATGGCGGCTGAGTGGCGTTGCACCTAGCGAGATCGTTGTAAGCGCTGTCCAACACGCAAATGAAGCTGACGAACGCTGGTGGAGCAATCGATTGAAGCGCAACGTAATGTCGTTCTCTGTTCATGCATCTAGTGGCTGGCGGGGAGTTCGTTCGCAGCCTATCTGCAGGGTCGTCTTGCTGTCTGTGGGCATGATATGATCGAGCTGCGTGACATCATCGACATTGATGCACCGGTCGAGCGCGTATATAAGTGCTTGGTGCAGAGCCTGCAGAATATAGAGTCCTACAGGGCATGGCATCCCGAGCACGAGAGCATCGAGTGGCTGCGGGGCGAGCCTGTGGAGGAGGGCTCGATCGTGCACATCGAGGAGTACCTGAATGGAGTGCTTACGGGTCTCACCTTCCGCTTTGTAGAGGTGGTTCCGAACCGGTTGATCCGTTACCGCGTGCGCTTCCCTCTTTCGATCATCGCGCCTGAAAACCGATTCGAGTTCGAGCCCATAGGCGAGGGCCGTTGCCGTTTCACGGCCTACGGGCGCATACGAATGCCGATGTGGTTGTTCCTGAAATCCCACCCGGCACACGAGGGCAAACTCAAGGGATCGATGCAGCACATGAAGGAGGAAGGGGAGAACCTCAAGCGCTTGGCCAAGGGTGGGCGCGCAGCTAGAGGTGGGTCCGCCTATTAAATCGCTGCAGCGGACCAAACCGTCCGTTTTGCGGCCGACTGGGATGCACGAAACTCTGACCGGTCCCCTATCGTAGATTACAGCAAGAACCTCCCTACAACGGTTAGCGCAATGGTCCACTAGACCTCTCCTCAACTCACGCAATCATCACGACGGTTCAGTAGATGACCCTTCTGGGTCTCTGTGTCCATGCCTATCTCTGCCGCCTGGTGTCAGAGGAGTCACGACACGGGGCCATACCCCGGAGTTGCGCTATGAAAACCACCATGCGTCGATATCGCTCTGACGACGACTACTGGAGAATTCGCCGGTTCCTTCGCGAGGTACTTCTTGCCAACCAGCGTGAACAGATCAGCTGGGATGTGGCCCGTTTTGACTACTGGCGCTGGCACGGCATACTCAACATTGGAGACTATACTCTCGAGGATGACGTCTTCATCTGGGAAAGTGTCAACGGCGAGGTCGTTGCAGTCCTCAACCCGGAAGCACCCGGTAGCGTGTTCCTCCAGATTCGCCCAGACTGCCGAACCCTCGAACTGGAGACCGAGATGCTTTCCATCGCAGAGCAGTACCTGCCGTGGAGCTTCGACGACGGCCGCTGGGAGCTACACGTGTGGGTCGGCTCTGAGGACGTCTCGCTGAAGGAGCTGCTTCTTGGTCGCGGTTACTCCCAACGGCGGGACGGGACGCCAGAACACCAACGGCGACGATGGTTG
The DNA here is from genome assembly GCA_039588935.1 of Gemmatimonadota bacterium. Taxonomy (GTDB): domain Bacteria; phylum Gemmatimonadota; class Gemmatimonadetes; order Gemmatimonadales; family GWC2-71-9; genus JBDGYW01. The sequence continues at coordinate 1,503 of JBDGYW010000921.1, forward strand.
AATGCGCCCGTTGCGCCGATAACACCTGCAGATGGTTACCAGATACGCTCGATGGGTGACACCGATGAACACGCGGCTCGATGTTGGGTGTCGTGGCAGGCCTTTCACCCAAACGAACCGGACGAGAACTTCGAGGGTGGCTGGTATCACAACGTTCAGAGGGCACCATTGTATAGACGCGATCTCGACCTGGTGGCAGTCGCGCCAGACCGTGAGCTCGCTGCCTTCTGTACCATATGGTTTGACGACGTCACGCGCACGGGCCTTTTCGAGCCGGTTGGCACCGCGCCAGAACACCAACGGCATGGTTTGGGCAAGGCTATCCTGACGGAGGGGTTTAGGCGACTCATGTGCATCGGTGCCGATCTCGCCTATGTCGGGTCGTACAGAGACCCCGCCCACGCACTGTATGCTTCGGTCGGGGTCGAGACCTATCGAATTCAGGAACCCTGGCACAAGCAGGTGGCAGCGATCTGATCGAACAAGCGAGGTGAATGGGTCCATGCAGCGTAGGACGGAAGGGCCTACTGATTCTCGGTCAGTGTGTCGGCGGGGATTTGTGCGGCGGCTGATTGCCCCACCGAACCTACCGCAGGTGCGTATCGTGGATTTTCAGGGCCGCAACGTATGGCGAGGACGAAGCGGACTATGAGTCGGTTCATCAGCAAAGGGTGTGTGATCGCACTTGGAGTACGAGGTTTTGGCTAAGGATGACCCAGCGTCCAATCTGGACTCCAGAGTTCATTCTGAAATCACATGCCCTTGCGGCCCCCCCGGAAAGGTGAGAACGTGGAAGATATCCCTGGGCGGTTTCGCAGGTGCAACGTCGTGAGTCAACCGCCACAACGATGAGCAGGGGGGTGAACGATGCCACTGGGTGACATTCTGGTTATCAAGGAAACGCACAGGAAGGCGGCGCGGGCGATCACCGACCTGGTTCTGCGGGAGTGGCAAGAAAAGAAAGTCACTCTGGCGATCGGCGCCGAATCGGGTGCCGGGAAGTCGGAGATCGCTCACGTGGTGGCTGCGAATCTGTTCAAGTCGGAGCGAATGTTGCGATCCTTCATTGTGCATACCGACGACTTCTTCCTACTCCCGCACAAGGAGAGGAATGAGCTGAGGAAGAACACAAATCTCGACAGCATCGGCCCGTCCGAAATCGACTTCGATGAACTTCGCAATGTGCTGCGCAAATTCACGCACAACGGCCAGATGTTGATCCCTATCCTGGAGTTTATTACCTCCTCCGCCCACAAGCTGCTCGTGGACTTCAAGGGCATCGATGTGTTGATCTGCGAGGGGCTGTATGCTCCAATACTGGACGTCACCTACAAGATCTTCATGGACCTGACGTACCATGACACCCAGCAGTTCCGCTTGGAGCGTGGCAAGGAGGTGATCAACGAGTTTCGACTGCAGGTTCTCGAGAGGGAGCACCAGGCTGTGAGCCGGTTGAGAGAACAGGTCGACTATCTGATAACGAAGGATTACTCCCTCGAGCGACGATGAGTGATTTTCACCAGACCGGAGTCA
>JBDGYW010000922.1:0-3034 GCA_039588935.1 Gemmatimonadota bacterium
CGAGAATCACGCACGACCCTCGTGTCCCACGACCTTACCTTTCCGGGACTTGAGAGGTTCTTTCCTCCTGCGGTGAAGTCTGCCTTCGTAACAGAATTGTCGCAGCCAGCGTGTCCCAGACCGGCGGAAAGGGAAATTCCCCGACAGACCAGCTACGACGTGATCGTTCTGCCAGTGTTCGAATTCGACTTCCGCTTCCAGAGGCCGCAGCAACTGGCGACCCAGTTCGCCCATAATGGTCACCGCGTGCTTTGGGTCAGCCACTCCCGGCTGCTTCCGCCTTCATCGACCGAACCCTACGAGATCCTACCCGTGCGCGAGAACCTGTGGGAAGTCCGTCTGCGCGGCCGTTGTCCGAACATTTACTCAGGACGACTCAACGACGAAGACAAAGAGACATTACTGCATTCGCTGAAGCAACTGTACCGCGACTGGAGGATCGCCGAAAACGTCATCATTGTTCAGTTGCCCTTCTGGCGCAGTGTCGGGTTGGGGCTGCGGGAAGCATTCGGCTCCAGGGTGGTGTTCGACTGCATGGACGATTGGGAATCCATGCCCCACATCAGTGAATTCACCGGAAACCAGGAGCGCCAACTGGTGCGGGAATGTGATCTCCTGGTACTCACCGCTCGCTGTTTGTACGAAAAATACGGAGCGACTGGACACCACTCTATCCTGCTACCGAACGCGGCGGACTTTGACTTCTTCAGTGCCCCCTGTCTCCGCAGCAAGCAACTCACGGGCATTCCGAAACCCATCGTTGGTTATTTCGGGGCCATCGCCAGTTGGTTCGACTACGACTTGATGTACCGGGTAGCCACCTCGCGCCCCCAATACTCTTTTGTGCTCATCGGAGCCCTCGGTCTGGAGGAAGCGGTTATTGGGAAGGAAATTACCAGGTTCCGGCACTTGCCCAACGTCTTCCTGCTGGGCCATAAAGACTACAGCGAACTTCCTTCTTACCTCGCACACTTCGACGTGTGCATCATTCCTTTCGTGATCAATCAGTTGACGCGGGCTGCTGATCCCGTGAAGCTTTATGAATATCTGAGCCAGGGAAAGCCGGTAGTCTCGACAGCAATTCCCGCGCCATCCGACCGTGCAGAGCTACTCTACATCACCAAGGATGCCGAGGACTTTGTTCGCAATCTGGATCGTGCCATCTCCGAGCCCGATGGACGGCTTAAACAACGTCGCATATCCTTTGCTTCGCAGAACACCTGGAGAGCGCGGGCGGCAGCCTTGGATGCGGCGTTGCGGGAGACATTTCCGCTGGTATCGATCCTGATCGTGACATACAACAACAGGGATTTCGTCGACCCGTGTCTGGATTCCATACGGCGAAACACTTTCTATCCGAACTACGAAGTGTTGGTGGTCGACAACGGCTCCTCGGATGGTACCGCGGAACTTCTTCAGAGTTGTGCGCAGGCCGAGCCTCGCATCCGCGTAACACGTCTTGCCGACAACGAAGGCTTCCCCGCAGCCAGTAATATCGCCACACGGGAAGCTCACGGCGATTATCTGATCTTCCTCAATATCGATACGATGGTGACCGAAGGTTGGATAGAAAGACTGGTGCGGTGTCACCGCCGCGACGCCTCCGTAGGCATGGTCGTGCCTGTCACGAACTGGGCCGGCAACGAGGCGAAGATCAACACCGAATATGCCGATGCCGTCAGCATGGAGGAATTTGCCATGAAAATCGCCCGAGAAAACATGGGTCTTTCACTGGAGCTTGTGGCTGCTCCGTTCTTCTGTGTGCTTGTCCCACGCGAGGTCTGGACGAAGGTTGGCGAACTCGACGAGCGCTTCGGAGTCGGGATGTTTGAGGACGACGATTTCTCCCTGAGGGTGCGTCAACACAACCTCCGCATCGTCACTGCTGAGGACTGCTTTATTCACCATTTTGGTCGGGCTTCTTTCGCGAAGTTACGGGAAGGGGACTACCGCGAAATCTTCCACCGCAATCTCCAGCACTTCGAGCAGAAGTGGGGAATTCCCTGGACGCCACACAAATACCGACCGGGCACTCGGCCCGAACATCTGCAATTCCACCCAGCAGAGTTCACCGCGGTCCTTCGACGCTAAACGCCCAACCTGCGTCTGAGCACACTACTGAACGGTGTACATGAAAAGGTCGCCAAGTTGATTCCTGAAAAGTTGCAATCTTGACCCCAGGCTGTTTCGTGTCGCGCCATCACCGACCATTTGGTTTGCTGGGGTGCAGGAGAGGCCCTAAACGAATCGTGTGCTAACAGTCGTGAGGACTCGGCAACATTGACGCTGCGAGAAGCTACGGTCCAACAAGATTCCCATAGACCTTCCGGTTAGCCCCAAAACCACCGTCACTAATGCCGCCAAACAGATTTCCCCGAAGATCGTTACCGGCGATGACGTAGTCTCTCGATGGCCCGGACTCTACCTGGACGCCCACGGATTGCGTTTTCACAGTCTGATCATCGTAAACACGATTGCCAGCAACCCTGAAGCCACTGACCCCGGCAGCAACCTCTATTCCAGGCTCAGGAAAGACTCTAGTTCCAGAATTTCCGATTACATTGCCTATCACTTGATGCCCGAAACCGCTCTGCAGGATGATTCCGAAAAGGTTCTGTCCGCGAATCGTGTTCCACACGATGTTTACCGGCGGACCATCAATCTCGACACCGCTAGTGACTACGCCGCCTCCCGCCTCCACGGTATTGCCAACGATCGAAATGTTCGCGTTCGTCGTTACGCCTTTGATGCAAATCTGCCCGCCGCCAGTTGGAAAGACCTGCCGGTGATTTCCCGACAGAAAGTTGCGACTTATTTCGATGTTCCTCCCGCTCCCAAAGATTCCATTCAGCCGTTGGTCAGTAACCACGTTGTCAGAAATGACCAGCCTCTCGACTCGCGGGCTGTCAAACCAGATTCCCATGCACCCAACCGTTGGGCTGGCGAGGCCGACGATCCGGGAGTTGACAATCTTGGCACCGGCGGTCGCCACGGCAATGCCAACACTAGCGTTGTTTCTGACTTCAATGCCGTC
>JBDGYW010000923.1:0-3034 GCA_039588935.1 Gemmatimonadota bacterium
GAGGCCGAGAGCTTCCAGCTGACAGGTCCAACGGCAACACCCTCAGATGCGAGAGCCGCCTTTGAAGCCTCTCGGTTCCAGGGTTTTGGAGGGGACAGCCGCACCCAGGCGTTCATAGAGTCGTTGCTTCAGGACTACGTTGGGGTCCAGATGACCAACGAGCAGAACCAGGCGGCGCTCCAAGAGATCACCGGTGCGTTCATTGAGGATTTCACCGGCGCCATTGACGCCATGCGAGCGGATACGAGTCTCACTGAGGCTGAACAAGCCGCTCGAATTGACGCTCTCAGCGCCGAGGCTCGGCAAAACTTTGCCGGTGTGATGGAGGCGTTCCAAGCCGACCGAGCAGCGGCTGGTGGCGTCTACCAACAGTCGCTCGCGTCGAGTCAACAGGTCCGGGAAGCCGCGGTGGCTCAGTACCAAGATGTGGCACAAGGCCTCCAAGCCCTCCAGGGGATGGCAACCAACGCAGAGGCATGGTTGGAGTCGGCCAAAAATGGTACCCTGAACCAGTTGTCCAACACGACGGCCCAACAGATGGAACAATTCCGTACTGGCCTGCGAACGGCCGCGAATGACCAGATGTCTCAGGAGATGAGCCAGTTGCAAGCCATGGGGTTTGGGTTGGATAGTCCTGCCGCCGTGGCCGCAGCCAGTCGAATTGCCGGGCAAACCCGCGAACAGATCGGGCAAGCGGCTTCGGCTGCCTACGCAACCTACGTGGACCAGGTGCGCCAAACTAATGTGGCGTTCGGCGAAATGGGGACCAGTTTGCGGGAGTCGTTTGGCGCCGATATGGCAACCGGCCTTCAGGCGTTGGGGTATGCTGGCGGCACCCTCACTGAGGGATTCGCGTCCGCCGCAACCCAAGATCGGATGGCAGGTCGCGACTTTACGGAGGCCCTCGATGCGGCCTCGACGGGAATGTTGGGTACCTCCGAGGCAATAGCGTCTATTAACAATTGGGCGTCAGTGGAACACGGCAACAACATTCAGACCGCCATGATTCGAAATGCGGCCATCGACGGGTATGAACTATCGGGCCAACAGGTTGCAGCCTCGATGGCGTCTGAGGCCATGCAGGACAACTATGTGATGTCGTCACCGTTCCTCTCAATGGCCTACGACGTGCGTATGGCCGAGGAGCAGTGGGAACAAACCCAGTTCTGGAACAACATTACCGGCATTATCGGTGTCGCCGACTTTGTAAGCGGTCTTATCTTCAGCGGGCCACGCGGTGGTCACATGAAAGAGCCCAAGCAGGACAGCGGGTTGACGAACACGTTGATCGGGACCGGTGGCGGGATCGCCGGGTCGTTGGGAATGGCGGCCATCATCAAGTCTTGAAGAAGCACGTTGCCAAGTTGAAACAGCGGATTGCGGAGTTGGAGCAGACCAATGCCGATTGACTTCAAACGACGAAAACTTCCTAGCACTCAGGACCTGCGGGACACTCAAGCTGACCCAGCATTGACTGCGTCGTATCAACGAGCCGCGGAGGGCTTTACACGCACGATGACGGGCATCACTCGCGACCGTCGGGAGATGGAGGCCCGTGGCATCGAGCTAGACACTAGAGCCAAGCTCGAACGTGAGCGCCAACTCAACGAAATGATGATGCAGGCGACCGGTCAGATCGGCGATGCCATCAAGACCAAGGCCTACAAGGACATGTACGAGGGTCAGAAGGCTGCCGACCGGAAGATGCAGGAGGACACCAACTGGATCACCACCGAGACGAATCGACTGCGCGCCCAAGGAACCTACGATTCGTACTCCATGGCAGGCCACCTGGGCCTACGTGCGAACGAAGCACGTGCTCTCGGCCAGATTGCCGGGTTCGGATTGAAGATCCTGGAGCACGACCAGCTGACCAAGAACCCCACCATGGCGGACGAGGCTCGCCGGCAGATGCTCGAAAAGTCGCGCATCGCTCAAAAACAAGTCGATGCCAAGCAAGCGGCCGTCCCGACACCGCCTCCGGGAGCGCCCCCTCCGGCTGCTCCAGGTGCACCAGGTGTACCACCTGCGGCCCCAGGCGCTCCTCCGGCTGCCCCAGCGCCACCGACGTCTCAGCCTGCTGCGGCTGCACCGGCTGGACCGACGCGGACGCCCGTCCGTGGTCAAACGCAAACGATGAGTCGCCAGCCGGCTCAGGCGGGCATGGGGCCCAACCTGGGTGGTCAATCGGCAGCTGAAGCGATTGCGGACCAAGAGCAACAGTTCGAGAAGGCAGCTGAGATGCGCCGTCGTCCGAAGAAGACGTCGCAAGAGTTGGGGCAAGCCGCGGCCGAAATTACGCAGGAGCACTTAAAGGCTGCCGAATTGCGAGAGCCTCTGCCGCTGTCAGCGGCGGTGCCGGCCGAGCAGATTATCTCTGAAACTGATTTCACCAAAGGCTTTGAGGGCGTATGGGAGGCCATGAACAACGCCTTCAGTGGACTTCAGGGGAAGTCGGGCATCGCCGGTCAGAACGTCCAACAGCTGGTGAAACAGACGGTTGGAGCGTTTAGTGGTGACGGTCCCCCCGCCGAATCCCCTGTACCAGTTGCTGTTGCTGGGGGTGCGCTCGGGGTCGTGAACAACTTCATCAAAGCGGGTGAGGCTTGGGGCGATGCCAACCGGGCCAAGATGACCCCCGATGAACTCGATGGGTATAATCAGGTGATGAAGGGATTCGCCAAAGTGGCGGACAACATCACACGGGGTCCGGGTCAACAGATTGCCGGGGACGCCGCGCTCAAAAAGATGGTCAACGAGTATGACCTGTTGGGGGCCCAGATGGCCGGGGACATGGACGCAGTTAGAGCCATCGTTCGCCGTGCCTGGGGTGAGCGGACAGCCATTTTTGAGACAATGCGAGCACAGTCCCCGGAAATCTGGGAACTCCAGGAGCGTATGACGGCGAAGTTGCAGGCCCTCGACAATAAGATTTGGGAGGCTATCAACAATCTCAACCGGCCGCGTGTTGCGAAACTCCACGCGGAACGAGCCCAAGTCAGGAGTTTATACCAAAAAGAGGCGGCTGCGTTAC
>JBDGYW010000924.1:0-3033 GCA_039588935.1 Gemmatimonadota bacterium
GCCAGATCCTGCGCTCAATCAGAAGTGCCTTGTTGTTCGCGCGCTCCCTCCACGCTCCCCGCACGAACAAAACAAAGCCGGCCGTGCCAACGATCGAGATAACCGATAGGTATGACAGCCATCGTCCCGTGGCACCATCCCCGAGCGCCAACGTCTCGCCGGTCAAGAATCTATCTCCGTTGCCTGGACTCTTCAGTCGCGCTCAGTACCTGCCGCGGCCCGTACTTCGAAGGCGAATTGACCCTGGACCGCATGACCGTCGTCAGCGGCCGCTCTCCTGGCCACGGTATATGAACCGGAGTCAAGCTCACCCTCCAATCAAACCTTGATCGACTTGGCGTCGTCTGTCTCCAAGACGCTTCCCACATCGATGATTCCGTCCTCGCCTTCGAGGCTTATCGCCGCTAATGCAAGTTCAGGTGCCTGGTTGAACCACAATCGAATCGAGTCAGGTGCTTTAGACAGCACAGCGTCTGCTTGCGGATCATCGTAGTGCTTTGCATCTTGTCCGCCTATCTCGTCGTGAAGCTGAAGATCATGCCGAAGCTCCCATTGCTGTGCACCCACCCGTCGCCCACCATATCGTCGCCTCCCATCATGCTGCCGCTACCCATCATTCGGTGGTCCATCATCTGCTGGGTGACCCATTCGCCACCCATATCGTGGCCGTGCTGTTCGAGGTCGATTAGGTGACCATCGGCATCCATCATGCCGCCGCCGATGTGGATCGTGTAGTCGGCCATCGCGTCGAGCGGCATAGCATGCGTGAACGTGAGGTTGGTCATATCAGCGGACCATTCCCAATCTCCATCCACCAGCGGCCCGTCTACTCCGGCGCCGGCGTGAAGGGCAACGTACATGTCCATATGCATAGCATGCTCGAACTGGAGCGTAACCGGTGCGTTGGGGTCTACGTCGGTCGCGCCACCAGTCGGTACGACAGACAACAGTGCGGTGTCGCCGATCGGAGCGATAGGATCATCGCCACATGCCGCGATCCCAAGAGATACTGCGACCGCAAGAGCGGTAGATAATGTGCTTCGCTTCATTTATTGCTCCCTTTGCTTGATTCGTCGTGACGACTATGAAATTGCAGACGCCGTTCCCGTCCGCTGGTCAACTAGATGCCTACTGTGATCTGGATGACCAGTGAATGTGCGTGATACGCCAGCCACCTTCAGCCTTGCAGATCAACGTTGAGCATAGACGCTGGTGGCACCCGCACGATCAAACGCGAGCACCTCGTACGCCTCTTTGTTTGGCCCTTCCATGCCGGGTGACCCGATCGGCATCCCGGGTACGGCCAAGCCAACCACGTCCGGGCGATCGCGTAACATCCGTTTTACCAAATCGGCCGGCACATGTCCCTCAACTACATAGCCATCCACGACGGCTGTATGGCACGAGCTGAGTTCAGCGGTCACGCTGTATCGAGCCTTGATCGGCGACAGGTCGTTCATCTCTTCCACCTTCACCTCGAACCCATTGTCGCGCATGTGGGTGACCCATTGCGTGCAGCAGCCGCACCACTGGCTCTTGTAGACCGTCATCTCAGGTAGATCAGTCTGCTGTTCCGGTATCCACGACACAGTGACCGCGAGGAGAACTATCAGTATTCCTCCGAAGCCGAGCGCCTTCACGTGTTTCAGTTTCATTTGATACCTCCTGGCGATGATTATTCTGGTAATCAGTGAGTTTGAGACATTGATTCATCCGCTCTTCATCAAGCAGCCTCCATAGGTCCCAACCCCCTACGCACCTGCCACTGCCGCCACAGCAGATAGATGGACGGAATCACAATCAGCGTGAGCACAGTGGCGCTCACCATGCCGCCTATCATCGGTGACGCGATACGCTTCATGACGTCTGCACCGGCTCCAGTGCTCCACATGATCGGAGCAAGGCCCGCCATGATCGCTATGACCGTCATCATCTTCGGACGAAGCCGCTCGAGCGCACCCTCGGTGACTGCAGCAGCAACGTCTTCCGCGTCGTTCATGCGGCCTGCTTTTCTACGATCGTGAAATGCCTCATCGAGATAGATGAGCATTACCACGCCAGTCTCGGCCGCCACGCCGGCGAGGGCGATGAAGCCAATCCAGACCGCGACGCTCGTGTTGTATCCCAACAGCCACAGGTACCAGACTCCACCTACGAGTGAGAACGGCAACGCGAGCATTACGATCAGTGGTTCGACCACACCCCGGAAATTCAGGTAGAGCAGCAAGAAAATGATGCCCAGCGTAACTGGAATGACAACACGTAGTTTTTGTACGACGCGCTGCATGAACTCGTACTGCCCACTCCATATGAGCGTGTATCCGGCCGGCATCGTGATCTGTTCACTGACAACCTGCTGCGCGGTACGGACGTAGCCGCCGACATCGGGGTCGTCTATGTCCACAAAGATCGTGGTAACCGGAAAGGCGTTCTCCGTTTTAACTGTCATCGCGCCGCGAACGATTCTGATATCTGCAACCTGTCCCAAGGGGATCTGGACATTCCTGGGGGTAGAAATGATCACTTCCTTAATCTTTTCGACATTATCACGGAGTTCACGTGGGTACCGCACGTTCACCGCGTAGCGTTCTCGGCCCTCGACTGTGATCGCCGCATTCATACCGCCGATCGTCGCCATGACGGCCCCATTGATGTCCCCCGCGTTCAAGCCGTAACGCGCGGCCTCCTCGCGGTCGATGTCGATATCCACGTAAAACCCTGACGCACCTCGTTCGGCGAATGCACTCCGAGTGCCCGGGACATCCTGAAGAATCCGTTCCACCTGTTCGCCGAGTCTCTGCAGCGTGTCCAGGTCCGGGCCGAAGATCTTGATTCCAACGGGCGTGCGTATTCCGGTTGCGAGCATGTCGATGCGACCTTTGATCGGCATCGTCCAGGAGTTTGTGATTCCCGGAAGCTGCATCGCCTGGTTCATCTCCGAGATCAATTGCTCGTAGGTCAGTCCGGGCCGCCATTCGTCCTGGTGCTTCAGCGTGATTGTAGTCTCCCACATAGCGAGCGGCGCAGGGTAGG
>JBDGYW010000925.1:0-3032 GCA_039588935.1 Gemmatimonadota bacterium
GAGGTCTGGTTACGGGCGGTCTGTACGACACTGCAGTCGCACGCTCAACAGATAATGGTGCTACCTGGACGGCGGCCAGCGCCCTTGATCCGGTCTTCGCAAGCGACCCGAGCATTTTTGATGCCCCTACGACCCTCATAACCGATGGAGCGGGTACGTGGGTGGCGGCATTGGATGTCACTATTGAATTTCCAACATCTAGCAGTTTTCACGTTTTTGTCACCCGCTCGACGGACAACGGGGCCAACTGGACAACCCCGATCAGTGTTAGTGGACCCGGCGGCAACGGAAATCCACATATGGCGACCGATGGGGCGGGCAACTGGGTACTCGTCTGGGACACCGGTCCACATGGCGGGAACATCCGCGTCAGCCGCTCTGACGACAATGGGGTCAGCTGGAGCACTCCCACTTACCTTGACGAACGTCCCACGCAAGATGTTGGCCCATTCGTGGCAACGGACGGGAAGGGCCACTGGATGGCAACGTGGGCGTCCGCCACAGATGGTGAGTCTGAGTCCGATACCTATGTGGCTCACTCTACGGATTCTGGTGCTAGCTGGACGCCGGCCGCTCCTCTTAACCTCAATGCAGCGACCGATTCGCGGAGTGATGACACGGCAGCAATTGCCACCGATGGGGCCGGCAACTGGGTGGCCGTATGGAGTTCAAATGAAGATCTGGGTGGCACTATCGGTACCGACTCCGATATATTCGTTGCTCGGTCGGTGAACAACGGCGCTACATGGACTTTTCCTGCTGTCCTGAACACCCACGCAGCGATTGATAGTAACGCCACCGACCGGCGCGCGAGGATCTATACGGAAGGGCTGGGCGAGTGGGTAGTGGTCTGGTTTTCCAGCTGGTCACTGGAGGGGACCATCGGCTCCGACGGGGATATTTTGTTTGCACGCTCGACCGATAACGGTGCTACCTGGACGGCGGCCACTCCCCTCAACACGAACGCCTCGACTGATCTACCAGATCCGAGTACCGGCGCCGGCAGCTCTGACTCTTCTGCACAATTGGCAACGGACGGCACAGGCCAATGGGTAGCGGTGTGGCAGTCGGACAACCCATTTGTGGACACCAGCTTCATTGATTTTGACTCCGATATCCTCGTCACATCCACCGTTTGTGGTAACGGAACAGTTGACCCGGGTGAGACGTGCGACGACGGGAACAGAAATGACATCAATCCGGGTGTCGGTGACTGTTGTTCCTCCACTTGCACGGCTGCCGCGACAGATACCCTTCCATGCAATGACGGTCTGTTTTGCAGCACCGGGGAGCGTTGCTTCGAGGGGCTATGTGTGGGTATTCCTGTCGACTGCTCGCAACTAGACGACCTATGCGTAGCAATAGGGGTCTGCAACGAGGACACAGACCAATGCGACACCGATACCGAGACTGATGGGGTTTCATGTCTGGATGACGATGCTTGCACAGTCGACACGACCTGCCAAAACGGCACCTGTAGCGGAGGCCGAGGGCGGGACTGTGACGACGGCAGCCTGTGCACGAACGATTCGTGTGACTCGGGAAGTGGTTGCCTATACACTGCAAACAATAATTCGTGCAATGATCTTGACGAGTGTACAGACGGCGACGCCTGCGCCGGCGGCGCCTGCGGTGGGAACCCGTTGCCGGACGGAGATTTCGACGGTGTTTGCGACTTGCTGGAGCCCTGCGGTGATGCACTCGACGCAGACAGTGATGGCATAGGCGACGGCTGTGACACCTGCATCGCAGTGAGCAATCCCGATCAGCTCGATTCCGATGGAGACGGCCACGGGGACCTCTGCGACCCTTGCCCGGTAGACCTCTCGGATACGTGCGACCCGAACCAGAGCGCTGCGTCTATGATCGATGACCTGGGGAATTCGGGCAGCCCTTTGACCACCCCGGACGGCAATGTGTCGATCGAGATTCCAGCGGGAGCGTTGCCCGGTCCTACAAGTGTGTCGATCACGCAGGGGGTGTCTGAGTTGTGGCTCCAGGCAGACGCAGCTCCGGGGGCCTTGCTAAGCGTGACGATTGGTCCTCCTGGGAAGACGTTCAGCGCTCCGGCTACGATGACCTTCCGCTGGGACGACACGGACGATGACGGCAACGTTGACGGGTTTAGACCGGATCTCCCCGAGTCGACGCTTAATCTCTGGCGAGATGTCACAAAGATTGCGGGGCCTTGCAGTGCTCTGGACTTTCAAGCTCCGTACTGTACAACAGCGTGCTGTGACATGGCGGCGAACAAGTGGACACTGGAGGTGAGCGGCCTCAGTGAGTTCGTCGTGGCTAGCCCTTTTGCCGATTTGCCTCAAAACAAGGACCAGCAAGAATGCATTATGGAGTTAAACAAGAACTTCGCGAAGGTGGCGAAGGCCCAGGGGAAGAATGTCCTCAAGTGCATCAAGGATGGCTCCAAGGGTAAGCTCTTGCCGGGTCAGTCCATCGAGGAATGCACGATCATCGACAGTAAAAGCAAGATTCTCAAAGCGAAGATCAAAACAGTATCCGCGGTGGCGAACGACTGTGTCAACGATCCGAATCACCCGGGCTTCCCCAACTTCGGTGCTACGGACGCGGCGACGGTAATTAAGGTGGGGATGGATAAGGAGCTCGATCTCATCCATGAGATCTTCGGCAGCGACTTGGACGTTTCGGTCCAGGACGGGGATGCGGGCAAGTGCCAGGCGGCGGTCGCCAAGCAGACGCAGAAGTGTCAGGACACGAAGCTCAAGGAGTTCAACAAGTGCAAGAAGAGCGGTCTGAAGGACGGCACCATCACCAGCGCGGCGGGGATCGAGCCATGCATGGGCCTCGATGAGAACGACAAGATCGCCAAGGCTTGTGACGATAAGCTGGGCGGCAAGATCAACAAGAAGTGCCCCGGCAGCGTTGACTTGGCACTGGCGTTTCCGGGCTGCAATACCAGTGATGCCGGCGAGCTGAAGACCTGTATCGATGTGTTTGTCGAGTGCGTAGTCTGCCAGGGGCTCAACGAAGCGGATGCGCTTCAGCGCGACTGCGAC
>JBDGYW010000926.1:0-3026 GCA_039588935.1 Gemmatimonadota bacterium
GTGTTCGTATAATCCTTCGTCCACTCAGCCGCCGAACATCCAGGAAAGTCCAACATCGACTTCCGTCCCACCGTTGCTCGTCTGGTAGGTTGTCGTCGTGCCGGTCGTTTTCTCCAGATCGGATTCGACAGAACGCTGCTGCACATTACGACTTGCAAGATAGACTTGTCTTGAATTGTCAGGGCCTTCGTATCACCTCCCGGTTTGTATCGAAGACGAAGCCACGCGTGTGAACTGGCACAACCTATGCGTCCGTACCGCGGTGTTCCAAAGTGCACAGTTCGTTGTGGCGGAGCTTGCTTCCTGACAGTTGTTTGTCGTCACTCGTTGTTCGCTGTAATGGGCTACCGGACCCGGTTGTTCCTTATAAGGCGGGGCCAAAGGGGACCAGAAGCGATTCTTCCGCACGCGCAGGCTTACTTTTCATCCCATGGGAGGTCCAGATCAAGATGAACAGAGCATCTCGAATAGGATTTCACGTTTGCATTTTGCTCGCACTCGTTATCTTTGTCGGGTGCAGCGACGATGACACCACCGCTGTTAATCCGCCTAACCCACCCGTGACCAACCTGGCGGGCGCCATCGGGATCTACGCGGATACGGACGGAACCGACAACGATTTGGTGGATTCCGGCGGCACGGTGACGTTTTACGTAATTCACAAAGCCAACGAAGAACCAGTGGCGTCGTCGGCATTCAGGATTGAGGCGCCGGACGGTTGGACGCGAATCGGAGCCGTGTCCGAATACCCGGTGAGCATCGGTGACGTCGACACCGGGATGTCGATAGCGTATGGGGAGTGCTTCAATAGCGAGGCAATCCATATCATGACCCTGACTTACCAGTCGCCGGGTAACTCCACGCCCGGAACGGTGTTCAAGATCGTCCCGCATTATGCGTGGCCCGAGAACATCCAGGTCGTCAACTGCAACCTCACCATGCTCGAGGACGGAATCGGAGAGGAATCTCCTGTCGTTCTTCCTTAAAAAGCATCGAAGAGGAAAGCGTAAGAAACGCGGGGGCCGCACATACGGCTCCCGCGTTTTTTCTTGCCTGGCGCCTCCTGTTAGTAAATGCAATAATGATGTGCCGGTTACAGGAGGGCGCGTATGTGCGATTTGCGGTATGGCGGCGCAAGGATTCTGAAACATCGATCAATTACTGTGACGAATCAAACGTCATCGTGTGCCGCCATCCGCGTTGTTCGACGGATCCTTTTCGCCGCTCTATTCCTGACCGCTTGTGTCGGCGGGGAATCGCTGCAGAGGGTTGATTATTCAACGCTCCCACAAAGATCTGCGTCGCCCGAAGAGTTGGTAGCACAGGTCAATAACGACGGGGCTGCCATAGCGGGTTTGAAAGGCAAGCTGGAATTGGGACTCCAGAAGGGCCCCGGCGAAGATTTCAAAAGGTGCCGCGGGATGCTCCTATCTCGTAGAGAACCCGAGCAGGGCTTATACCTCAAGGGCTACAAGCGGCTGATCCCGACATTTTTCACGCTCGTGAGCGATGGGGTAGAATTCTGGTTCCACATCCCGCGTGACGACGTAGTTTATACGGGGCCGGCGGATTTTTCGTGGACTCGCCACGATTCCCTCGACGTGTATCTCAACGCCGGAGATCTGTTCAGGGCGCTGTACGTCCGGCCGGTGCACGCGGGCAGCGCCATCGATGTGCAAGACGAAGACACGGCCTACGTTGTTTCGATCTACGCCGGCGCCGTCATCGACAGAAGACTATGGATCGAGAGAAAACGGTTCAACGTAGTACGTGAGTTGTATTATGATAGCAACGGTATCGAACAACTCGAGATTCGAAGAAAGGAATACGTCGACGTCGACGGACGCCTGTACCCGGCGAGCCTGGTCCTGCGCGACGCGGTTTCGGGCAGCTCCGTGTTCCTCGACTTCAACTCGATCACCTTCGATCCGGAAAACGTCCCCGATAACGCCTTCCGTTTCGATATACCGGAAGGCGTAGACGTCAAACGGCTCGAACCAACGCAACCACAGACGTGAACCTTCCAGTCGCCAATATACTGCAGAAAAAGGTCCGGAGCCTGATCAGCATACTTGCCGTGAGCCTCGGCGTCACGCTTCTGCTCGTTCTCGTCGGGCTGACGAAAGGGTCGATCAACGAGGTCGCCCAGCGCATCGAAAACGTCGGGGCCGACATCATCGTGCAACAAGCCGGAGCGACGAATTTCTTCGCCCTCAAAAGCGGTGTTCTGCCCGTGAAGTACCGCGGTCTCATCGAGGAAGTTTCCGGCGTCGAGGCGGTTTCCCCCATTGTCACCTGGACGACGACGTTCCGGGACAACTTCTATGTAGTCTACGGCATCGACCCCGAGCAGTTCTCCACGATCGGTGGCGAGTTGGAGATCGTCGAGGGCGATCGCCTGCAGAACGACGGTGACGTCGTCGTCGATTCGAGGATGGCCGCGGCCACCGGTCTTGCGGTGGGCGACGAGATAGAACTCCTCGGATCCACATTCGCGATCGTCGGTATTTCCAAGGAGGGCATCGGCGCTCGTATTTTCCTGCTGATGTCGGAACTCCAGGAGATGCTCCACCAGGAAGGCCGCGTATCGCTATTCTTCGTGAAGTGTGACTCGCCCGATGCGGTCAAGTCTACCGCACTCGCCATCGAGGAAAACGTCGAGGGGGTTCACTGCCAGCTCCTCGAGAACTTCGCCGATCAGATGGCCAGCTCGATGAGCGGTTTGCGAGAGTTCATCGGCGCGATCACCGTCACCACGCTGGTCGTCAGCCTGCTCGTCATCCTACTGGCGATGTACTCTACTATAATGGAAAAGACGAGGGAAATCGGTATCTTGAAATCCCTGGGGGCGTCGAAGGCGTTCATCATGGGGAACATCGTGGCGGAGTCGGTGATCCTGACCGTGTGCGGTGTTCTCATGGCGTTCGTCTTTACCATCGTTGCCGTCGAGATCCTGGCCGTGTTGTATCCGCTCCTGACGGTGGAGATCACGCCGTTCTGGATCTTGATCGGAAGCGTCATGGGTA
>JBDGYW010000927.1:0-3025 GCA_039588935.1 Gemmatimonadota bacterium
CGGATGTAAACGTCTCAGCTCCGATGGAGACAGTTGCTACGACATTCACGCTTAAGCGAAGTATCCCTGTCTGTGGAGCCGCCGGACGTGGCTGAGTAGTCTGCCGTGGTTGCGGGCGGGGAATCGGTCGACCCACATATGGATAGTTGGTAACCTGTCCGGGCTCGAACGTCACGGTATCCACCACCGTGCCGTATCCTGCCTGCCTCATTTCTATTGCATGCGGCTCGCCCGGAGTGACCTCGAATTCCCGCGAACTCTGCGCAACGCCGTCCACGATCACCAGTCCCGAAGGCATCATTCCGGTCACGGTCACTACAGCCGGTGCAGGATCAGTCGTCGCTGCTTCCATTGAGTCTGTCGCGACGTCTGTCGCGGCTCCGCCTGGCATCGATACGTTTCCTTGCCCGGTGGACGACACATCGGCTTGCCCCGCGTCTGACTGTTCCCCGCCACCGCGCTGTGTCGTCCACCACCACGCGCTCCCACCCCCGCCGGCTGCGAGAACCACAAACAGCGGCACGAGAATCTTCCAGGTGTTGCTTTTCGTGGAGGCTGGCGGTGGCGGCCGTAGAGTGGGAGCCGCCGCAGCGGTAGTCGGAGCATCTGGCCTTGGTGTGTCTGCTGCCGCCATCACCTCTGTGGGCAAATCCCCCACGATCGAGGGGTCGGAATCAACTGTGACGGTTGCGGCATCTGCCAATGTGATCTCAGGGCTCGTTTCTTTCAATGCCTTTACAAATGCCTTCACCGTCGAGAACCGTTGCGCCGGTTTCTTGGAGAGTCCTTTGTCGACTGCCCTGTACACGAAATCCGGAAGGCCGGGGCATAGCTGGTCCAAAGGCGGTGGCAGGATTGTGCAGTGTTTGTGCAGGATATCTATGGCTGAATCACCCTCGAACGGCACTTGCCCCGAGAGCATCCGGTAAGTCATGACGGCAACAGAATACTGATCGGCGGCGCCTGTAACGGGCTTCCCCATGCCCTGCTCGGGAGACATGAAGAAGGGAGTACCGATCACGGATCCGGATGCGGTGAGTGTACTCTCCGTAAGTGCCTTGGCAATTCCGAAGTCGGTGACGGTCACTCTGTTCTGCGCGTCCAGCATTATGTTCGCCGGCTTGACATCGCGGTGGATTACACTGTGCAGGTGTCCGTAGTCGAGCGCGTCGGCGACGGGCATCAAGATTCGGATTGTTTCCTCGAGTGAGCAGCGGCCTTTCTCTTTCAGCATCTCGTCAAGCGACTCGCCTTCGAGAAACTTCATCGCATACCAGAAGACTTTGCCGCCGGATGCGATCCTATAGATGGGAATGATGTTTGGGTGATCGAGGCCCGCCGCCGTCTTTGCTTCCCGTTTGAACCGTTCCACACCGTGGCCGAACGTGAGTTCCGGCGGGAGGACCTTGATGGCTACTTTGCGCGAAAGGTGGACTTCTTCGGCGAGATACACCATCGCCATTCCACCGCGGCCGAGCAGGTCACCTATCTCGAACTCACCCTGTGTGTCTTCCTTGAGCAGTTTTTCCATGTGCCGGATGGACGACATGTCCATGGCTGCGCTGGCTCGTGCCTGACCCTCTGCATCCGATACCTGTGAGCCACAGCTATGGCAGAACGAGGCTTCTTCAGGTACAGCCGTTCCACACTGAGCACATTCCATCACGTAACAACTCCCATTTCCCCGTGCCGGAGCACGGAAATCGGGTCAACGCTTACCGGGATATGCGGTAGATGTTCGCGGGAGGGTCCCGGTGCCGTATTCTCTACGTCATGGCGGTTGCTGTGAAGGATAACACGCAAGACTCCTGCCGCCAGCTTAACGTGCCCCGAAAATGTGTGTTTGTAAAGATCTAGATGTTTTTCTAGCTCCTACCTGAGTTCCTGGGCCTAAGTGGCGCCCAATTCTCGGTGAAAAAGTGTGTTGCTGGTGCGGCAGGTGGGGCAGGCGTGCAAAAGCGGCATGGGCGGGATATGCGGCACTGCAATATGTAACTGCCTCTCCGGCCGTCCGCCTTATCGCCCGAGCTGTCTTTTCATTCTCTCGGCTTTCATCGCTCTCAGTTCTTTTCGAGCGCGCCGTACGCGGCTGCCGAAAAAACCAAACGGCACGATCGAGACTGCGCCGATGGAACCGGCAATAATGGCACCTACCAGGTTGGTCGCCTCCGCGCCGCCCAGGAGCCAGGCGCCGGCCAAACCCGACGCAACTATGACCCCACCGAAGCTGTCCCGCATGTAAGCCATGTCCCGTCGATAGGTGTCCAGTCTGATCTCGGGCTCGGTCTGTACGGCACCGACAGCCAGCAATTCGCCGTCGCCAGAGTACATTGCCCCGCAGGTAGAGCAGATTCGAAGTGGGCGTGTGAAGAGACTCGCGAACCCTCGCAGCCAGTGGCGGCTCCAACTCAGACGCCTGACGGGTTTTCTGAGGACCTCCAGCGGATGCGCACAGAGTTTGCAGTTGCCAAGTTCCATTGTCATCTCACCACACTACGAGGGTACCGAGTTAGCGGTTGCAGCTCACTCACCGTGGGCGTACTTGATGAACAGATCAGAAATCCTACGCGCAACAGGTCCTGGTCTGCCGTCACCAACCGGAGTTCCGTCCACCGAAGTAACTGGCACGATTTCGGAGGTCGTCCCGGCAATGAAGATCTCGTCGGCATCGACCAGGTCCTGCTGAAGGATGGATTCTGAGCGCGTTGTCATGTCATGCTTCGCGCAAAGCTCCAGAACGACCTTTCGCGTGATTCCAGGCAACACATAGTTCGTCAATGGTGGTGTGTGTACCACCTCATCGAACACCGCAAAGAACGTGGACGAGGCACCTTCCAACACGGCTCCATCCCTTACAAACACCGCCTCGTGGCCTCCAAGGTCTTTCGCTCTCTGGGTCGCCAGGCAGTTGGGCAGCAGGCAGATCGACTTGATGTCACAACGGCTCCACCGTACATCCGGAACGGTGACGATCGGAGATCCGTTTTCCGGATCGCCTTTTCGGGTGAACGGGCAGATCGCTGCG
>JBDGYW010000928.1:0-3018 GCA_039588935.1 Gemmatimonadota bacterium
CGCGCTACAGGTCACGAAGCCGGATCTGAACACCACGCTGAAAGAAGATTCACTGGCATCCGTGTCGGCGCGCTCGCGACTCCGTAGTGTGTTCGTGGTGGCGCAGGTGGCTGGCTCGGCGTTGCTGTTGGTGGGTGCCGGCCTGTTCGCCCGAGGACTCGCGCGTGCTCACGCGGTAGACCTTGGCTTCGAGCCGGCCGGACTCCATGCTTTGAGCAGCGAACTGGGATTCCAGGGCAACTACACGAACGCTGACGCCGTTCGCCTGTTCAACGAGATCGCCTCGCGAGCATCGATGCTCCCGCAAGTGGAGGCGGCCGGACTCATCGATTACCCACCGGTCACACTCGGTGGCCGGTCGACGAGCTACGCGGTGGTGGGCCGAGAACCGGTAGACGAAGCAGATCGCCCGATTACCGAGACCGCCCGAGTCTCTCCGGGGCTGCTGGAAACGATGCGCATTCCGGTGATGCAAGGACGGACATTCACCGTTGCCGACGGTGAGAACGCCCAGCTTGTGGCAATCGTGAACGAGACGCTGGCGCGCCGAGAATGGCCGGGAGAAAGCGCCCTCGGCAAGCGCATCCAGCTCCGCACCGCGGAAGATCCGGCACTCGAAATCGTAGGGGTCGCACGGAACGCCAAATACCGCTCGCTGAGTGAAGAACCACGCTCCATGGTCTATGTGCCGTACGAACAACACCAGGCAACAGACATGGTGGTTCTGGTGCGGGTTCGGCCCGGGGGAGACAACATTGCTCCGGCAATGAGAGACATCGTGCACGCGATCGAGCCGGACATGCTCATCGACGCAAACACATCATATGAAAACTTCATGGGAATCGCGATGCTGCCGAGCCGGGCCGCCGCAATCGTCACTTCCGTATTCGGTGTCTTGGGGTTGGGCTTGGCGTCCCTGGGCCTCTACGGTATCCTGGCCTACACGGTTGGACAGCGAACCCGGGAAATCGGAATCCGGATGGCGCTGGGAGCAGAAGAGCGATCGGTCCGCGCAATGGTGCTCCGTGACGGCGCCAAGCTCGCCGGCATCGGGTTAACCATAGGCTTACTCGTCGCACTCGCGGTCACGAGGCTCTTGCGCGGCTTGCTGCACGGGCTGAGCCCGACGGACCCGGTCACGTTTGGTGGGATAGCACTGATCCTGACCGCTGTAGCGCTCGCCGCAAGCTATATCCCGGCGCGGCGCGCGACCCGCACTGACCCTATGGAGGCTTTGCGGGTGGAATGAGGCGGCCGGCTGTCCCGGCGCTAGAAGCACCGGATCGTCTTGAAAGACGACCTATCGCGTCCTTCAGGAGACTCCGCGTAGCGCCGAGCAGAGGCTTCAGACTCTGAACACATACGCGTTGCAAGCACTGGGACACGTGCCCCGCAGTGCCCCCCTTCCCCATGTAACCTCTCCCTCCTCAAAGCGTATGTAGACATGAGTCCGGCAAACTCAACGGTCCTAGGGCTAGACATCAGTACAGGCAAGCAAGGAGACATGTCCGACTGGTCCACGGTGTACACCCGGTATCGCCCTGACGTATTGGGATTTCTACAGCGACGGCTGTGGGGACGGCGAGAGTTGGCGGAGGATCTCTGTCAGGAGACCTTCACGCGAGCCATGGGAGCGGCGGTGGAAATGGACGATCTCCGCCGTGTGCGCGCTTACCTGTTGCGGACCGCAAACAACCTGCTCATCGGTCACATACGCCGCGGTGACAGGGTAACGACAGAGAGCGAACTCGGACCGGACAAGGAGCTGGACTCACAGGCCGATGCCAAAGCGGCCGATCCGTTATCGAATGCCGAAACGGCTCAGCTGAGGGATAAGGTGGACGAGTTGGTGGCCGAGTTGCCGGACGACCTGCGGGTCGCTTTCGAAAGAGGCGTTTTGGGGCGGGTGCCGTACGCTGAGATCGCTGAGGAGCAGGATTGGACCGTAGCCAAAGTGAAAATCAGCGTGTACCGGGCTCGGAAACATTTGATGGCAGGATTGCGGGGCTATCGCTGAAAGAGGTTTGGCGTTCAGAAAGCGCCAGGAGGCACGACGATGACACACTGCAGCGACTACGAAGTAGAACTCTCGGCTCTCCTCGACGGTGAAAGTGAACCGGCGATGGCTCTCAAGCTGGTAGATCATATCGCGTCTTGCTCGTCGTGTTCGACCTTTGTTCGCGAGCTTCGCGCCACACAGACATTCATCGACAACCTTCAGATGGCTCGCACTCCGGAAACGGAACCGGCGGTGGCCGTCCCAATCGAGCCGAAGCGCCGTCGGATGCTCGGATTGAGGCCACGGTGGGCAGTCGGCCTTGCAGCACTGCTGATCGTGACTGTGAGCGTTTGGTTCGGTGCCGACATCGGGGCACCCACCGGACTCACCAACGACCTCCGAGACGGCGAACTGGTCATCCGCCTCGAGGAAGACAAAGGCCGCATGAGCAACGAGCGCTTTGTCGCATTGGTCTCGGAGCTACTCCGAGCGGATCGCCGCTACCAGAACCAGATGTACGTAGTGCTAGATGAAATCACACAAAACAGGGCCTCAGGCGAGTCACGGTTCCCCGGCAACTCGAATGGGGCCGGAGAATATGACGACGCGGACAGGAATGAGTCGTCTTCGCCGCTAACCGCCGCAATGGAATGAAATACGCAGGCAAGGAGTCGTTTATGTCGCAGAAGAAGATTCGCGTATCTGGGCTGGCAGTGCTACTGATGACGTTGCCCCTCGCCGCTCACATCGTGCAGGATCACGCAGACCCACAGGGTTTCATCTATGGACGCGTTGTGACCGAGTCCGGATCTGAATACGAGGGGTTCCTGCGGTGGGGTACTCAAGAGGCGTTTTGGGATGACCTGTTCAATTCCTCGAAGGTCGATCTGCCCTACCTCGACTATCTGGATGACGAAGAGTACGACAGGATGAACCGGCGCAACCGCCGGCGGATCTCTATCTTCGGATTGAATATCAACGTCGAGGGTGACTTCTCATCCTCCAGGCAGTTCAGGAGT
>JBDGYW010000929.1:0-3015 GCA_039588935.1 Gemmatimonadota bacterium
TCCGCAACGCCGTGGCCGCTTCCCTTACCGTGTACGGTTCGCGGGCATGCGCCTTCGCAAGAGCGATGAAGATACGCACGGGCTCAGTGTGATGATCAGGCGCGAGAAGTTGCCGTCGCTCCCTCCATGCCTCGTGAGCTTTGATCGGGGAATGTCGTGGAGCGCGATCTTCCCGTTTGAGGATTCTCGGCGAAACAAACGTGCGGCGGGCCAGTTTTTCCAATCTCTTGGCGCAACAGGGTCGTACGGATCGAGGGTCGACCAGGATGCGGAGATCGGGATCGTCAGCCAGCGGCCCCAGAACCTCGAGGCAGTCGGCCGATATAATGCGTGCCTCGGGCATGACGCCGCGAAGGAGTCTCGCGAGACGATCGTTCTCGCCCAGCGAGACGAACGTCGGGTCGCCCATTGCGCCCCTCCCCGCCCTCGTCCGCTATCACGAGGGCGAGGATACGGAGGGCAACTCGTGTGCCATCCTCAGAGGCTGAGCGCTGTAATGCGGCTATGTGCTTGCAGGAGAGTGAGCTACGCGTTTCTTGAGATGGTATTGGCTGTGTCTACCCCTTCACGGTCTCAGTCTCATGCGATGCTCCTTGAAGCGCCATGTGCGTAACTCTTGTCAGTAAGGCGATTAGCGACAGTCTCAGGTTGAGTCTCAACACGAAGTTGAGACTGCAGCGAGCAGCGAGGATCATCCGCGGTCTTATCCTGTGCGTTCTGAGCAGTTTCCCCTATCTCGCAGCGCATGCAGCTGGGGATGACGGGACCCTACTCGACCGTCTCATCGCCATCGAGCGTGCTCACGAAGATCTCCTGGCCGACGTTGCTGGCGCTCCGGACCTCCGCTCAGAACTGACCGAGATGAACGCGCGGTTACTCGCTGACCAACTCGCCGGCGCCGACGGAAAGGCAATCGTCAGCGCCCTCAATCGCGTCGTATTCAGCGAACTGAAACTCCAGACCACCCACGACGTCGAGAGCCCCGAACATCTGTTTCTCAGCAGCGTCCTAGATAGAAAGCGCGGGTACTGCCTCGGCCTCGCGGCGCTCTATCTGGTCCTGGCCGAGCTGAATGACATTCCCCTGTTCGCCGTAGCCACTCCATCGCATGTCTTCCTACGCTACGACGACGGCGAGACGCGGATCAACATTGAGACGTTCCAGCGAGGTGCGCACCTTTCCGACGAGGACTATGTCCGCGAGCACGCGATACCCGAGAAGTCCATCGCCAAGGGCGTGTTTCTGCGCAACCTGCCGATCGACGAGTTCCTGGCGCAGATCTACAACAACATCGGAGTGATCTACTCGAAGCGCGGGCAGTACGAACTCGCCGAGCGGGAATATCGGCGTGCGTTGGAGCTGCACCCGAAGTTCCCGGCGGCGCACTACAACCTCGGGAACGACTTACTCCAGCGAGGGGAATACAAGCAGGCAGTAAAATCCTTCAACCGCGCTCTACGCCTCTACCCAACCGACGTCTGGGCGCTCAACAACCGGGGGCTGGCCTACAAGAAGCGAGGGAAGCTGAAGAAGGCGAGGCGCGATTTCGAGGAGGCGTTGCAGATTCAGCCCGGGTTCTCGCAGGCAGCTGCGAATCTCGCGCGGCTCAGCACGGGTGAGGAATCGCCTTGACTTGCGGCGCAA
The DNA here is from genome assembly GCA_039588935.1 of Gemmatimonadota bacterium. Taxonomy (GTDB): domain Bacteria; phylum Gemmatimonadota; class Gemmatimonadetes; order Gemmatimonadales; family GWC2-71-9; genus JBDGYW01. Next base: position 1,645 of record JBDGYW010000929.1, read on the forward strand.
CCAAGGGACAATTGGCTCAGAGAGGAGGCCAATGCCCCATCTCAGTCCCCAAACCCTGACCCATGGTGAACAAAGAGCGATTCTTCGCGCCACGGCCCGGAATCGACGGGATCACCTCATCTACTCCCTGGCGCTCGGGACTGGGCTACGGCTTGCGGAGATTGTGGGCCTGAACATTGGCGATGTCTACGGTCCGAATGGCAAGCCGAAGAACCGCCTCAGGCTGCGGCCCGAGATCGCCAAGGGTGGCCGGAGTGGCGATGTGTTTCTGCCAGACGCCTTGCTGGTCAAGCTACGGAAATTCTGGCGACACAAGGTCACACGGCGCGAGGGACTCCGGGCCGAGGACCCACTTTTCTGCTCCCAGTCCCGCCGGCGCATCTCACCACGCCGGGTCCAGTTCGCCTTCCGGACGTGGCAGCAGAAGGCCGGGTTCGACCAGCTGTATCCGTTTCATTCGCTTCGTCACAGCTCGATAACGAACGTCTACCGCCGCTCGCGAGACCTCTATCTCGCGCAGCGATTCGCCCGGCATGTCTCGCCCTTGACGACCACGGTTTATACTCATCCTTCGGACGAGGAACTCTGGCAGGGGATTCGCGGCCTGCGCTGCTGAGCCCGCGCGGTGATGCGAATCCTAACTCTTCCGCGAAGTCTCAACGAAGACGCTACTCCACTGCCTCTCCACCTTCTTGCTCTCACATTTCGGGCACTTGACCGGTTTCGATTTCTCCTCACTGATCGCCCTGACGATCTCGAACGGCTTCTTGCACTCGACGCACCGGTACTCGTAGATGGGCATGGCGGCCTCCTACTTGATTCTGCCCGCGATCGGATGGGCCGATTCTAGATCGGCTTGGATGCCATAGCCATCGGCATTCGTCACCCATTCACGCATAACGCGTTGGCGCATCAAAGTAAACATGTCGTCTCACACTCAAGGGACGACATGCGGGGAACATCCACCTTATAAGGAGGGGCATTCCGAGGGCGGTCCGGCGGGGTTCTGGAATCGATGCGGCATTCAAACGGCAGTTTTTCGGGCCTAAGATCGCTCCCTCAGCCCCTCCCGAGGTGAACGGATTTCTGCCTTCGTATTGCAAACAAGCGGTTTACGGAGATCGGGATTCTTCCGCCTCGGCCCGAGCGACCATGATTTCCCGCAATCGATGCCGCATGGGGAGCACTTTTCCGGGGGTCGATGCCGCATAAACGTACCTTTCCCGGACCCCGATGCCGCATAAACGTACCTTCCGCGAGGGGCGATGCCGCATAGACGTACCCAGCGCCGACCTCGATGCCGCATCCGGACCCCTCATCCGGCCTTCCGCATCGCCTCGCTCCGACGCCTCAGACTGACGATAAGGCCCC
>JBDGYW010000930.1:0-3015 GCA_039588935.1 Gemmatimonadota bacterium
AGGGCCAACCGAAGGATTTCCTTACAAATTCGCGGGGCACAGATTCATCCGCGGTGTCCCGGCAGATACCGTCGATGAACGGCTCATGCCGGCCCTCGCTCGTGGAATTGGTGCAGCCCTCGAAAGCATCCACTCCATTCCGGAGGATACAGCCCGAGCGGCTGGTATCGTGGAGCCAGACCTAGATGAGAAAGGCAGGAAGGAGTGGTTGGAACGAGGGTTGGATCTTGCATCCGGACTGCGTGGCCTCGAACCCGCGATCGATTCAACCCTGACCTGGATGCTGCAGTTGTCGTTGCCGCCGCCCATACACAATGGTCCCCTTCGCCTCATCCATCACGACTTGTCTCCAAAGCACGTGCTCGTCGATGCGCAGACCGGCGAACTCACTGGAATCCTCGATTGGACTGACGCCGCACTCGGGGATGCAGCGAGGGATTTCGTGTTTCTGGTGACCTGGCGCGGTTGGGAATTCGCGGAGGAAGTGATGTGCAATTATCGCCTTCCCTTGGATAAAGAGTTTCGGGAGAGGCTGAGCTTCATGGCTCGTTTCCTTTCGGTGATCTGGCTCGGTGAGGCTCAAGCGCAGGGCACCGACGTCGCGAGGCACATCGAGTGGGTTCGCAATGCGTCTGGGTAGATTCCAACGTTGCCGGCGTCTGGTGACTGCATGAGGCACCGCCCGCCCTCGAGCGGCTCGTTGTTTCGCAGGGTCTCGATCTCGCCGACTGCGAGCCCTTTCGACACAATTGCGAGGCAGAGTTCGATACGTTCATGAAGGAAACCGTAAGGCCGCATTTCTCCGACGGCCTCACGTTGATTGATGCGGATGGTCAATATCAACTTGCCGATGGCACATCGATTGACGAATCGACCAAAGTATTGATCTTGGTCCATCCCGACAATCAAGAGGTGCGTAATCGCGTCGGCGCCATTATCACGCAGTACCGAGCCCGGTTTCAACAGGAAAGCGTCGGGTGGGTGCGCACATCAGCGCCTGCATGCTTCTGATGCGTTCACGTAGGAGAGATCCACTCTGAGAACAGCTTGTCGGTCCTAACAATTTCCATCATGATCTCGTGACCAATCCTCAACGAATCAACATCGTGAATGTCGGATACCGCTCGACAAACTATTGGGTGGTCAGTGCTGGAACATCACGTTTGCTCGTGGATCTGGGCTGGCCCGGTACCATGGGAAGGATGCGAGCGGGCCTGAACCGGATGGGGGTCCCGTTTGATGAGATCCGATATGGGCTCGCCACGCATTACCACATCGATCACGCAGGCCTTGCTCAAGAATTGAAACATGCTGGAGTCTCTCTGCTGGTCCTCGACGTGCAAGTGCACGCGGTCCCCCTCATGAAGTACTCGACAAAGCCGCGAGACAGCTATTTGGATATCACACTAGACGACAACGTCACGATCGCCTGTTCCGAAAGCCGTGGCGTGCTCGAGCAGATCGGCATCCCTGGTGAGATCTTACACACACCAGGCCACAGCGACGACAGCGTCTCGCTCCTGCTCGACAATGGTTCTGTGTTCACCGGCGATCTCACATATCCGGCACTCATCGGAGAGGAGGACCAGGAGATCGTGACTGCAAGCTGGCGGTTGATGCAGGGGAAAGGCGCCACGTGGGTTTACCCCGCGCACGGTCCGATGCGACCGATCACTGCGGGGTTCATGGCCTGAGTCGCAACGAAAGGGCAAGAAATGTCCAAGCACACGAAGCCGATTGTGTCATTCGAAGAATCACTCGAAAGACTCGACATAAGAGTGGGAAGAGTTGTTGAGGTGAATCTTGAGCCGAAGCAAATGGGTCCGGTGATGTCGGAGGTCCTGATAATCGGGGTTCAATACCCCACAGCGGAGAGCGGCGAAGCCACGTGCGTGTCTCCGGCAGTCAATACCAAGATCGGCAGCAAACTCTTCTAGAGACGCGCGGGGGATCCATGATCGTTGACTTTGCTAACATCGACGCCGTCACGCTGGACTTCTACAACACCCTTGTATACCACAAGCATGGGAGCGGCCGCGGCGCGATGTTGATGGAGTACCTGCGGGCACAGCAACTGGAATGCGACCCATGGGAGCATCAAGTGCTCTACGATGTGTTCGAGCGGCACGCGACAGATTATTCACCGCACCTTACGGCTGAGGAAAAGCAACGTTACTTGTTGTGGTTCACCGATCGAGTATTCCAACGTCTCAACGTGCGCGCGCCTGACGGCGAAGCCGCCGATCACGTAGATCAGGTGTGGCGTGTGCTCGGACCTACTAGTCTCGGGGTCTTTCCTGAGGTGCCGCGCGTGCTGAAGCTCTTGCGGGCTGCAAGATATCGGCTATCGCTGATTTCCAACTGGCAGTGCGGCCTGCAACATTTTTGCCACGAACTCGGTTTTGCCGGCGCCATGGATCACATCGTTGCATCTGCGGAGGTAGGTATCGCAAAACCCGACCCTGACATCTTCGTCGACGTTTGTAGTCGCATGGAGGTGCTCTGTCACCGCGTGTTGCACGTTGGTGACAGCATTGTGGATGATATTGAAGGTGCTCGAAGTGCCGGCATGCAAGCAGTCTTAGTTCAGCGGGATGAAGTCGTGCTCTTGCGGGATACCCGGAGCATTAGCAGCCTTGCTCAGCTGCCCGAACTGCTCGGCTTGAGAAACGAAGCACGCGGGACCGGCGGGGAGCACGGGGCAAATTCCTAGCTTCCGACCCGATTTGTTGGAGGGGCGCATGACCCGGAAGAGACTGCAACAGCTACTCGTCGTTGGCATCATAGCCTCCATCGCGCTCTCGGCATGGGTTATTGTGCCGAGCCCGTTTGTTCATGGCGTGATTGTTGGGCTTTTCGCCTGGTTGGGTGTCCTCCTCGGTGGCGTGGTGGTCTTCGGCAAGATCATGAGGAAACGCTTAGGCGCCAGGCTCACCCCCCCTCCACTGCCGACCAGCACGTGGGATTATTCGATGGAGCTCGCGGATCTCGAAGGGAACCAGGCAAGCCTATCGG
>JBDGYW010000931.1:0-3013 GCA_039588935.1 Gemmatimonadota bacterium
TTTCCCCCACGTCGTCGAGATCGCCGTCCAGGTACCTCGGCAGTTGGACTGACGCGAGCGGGAACATATCGAAGTACTTCTGCGGCACATACCACGGCACGTGGGGTCGATAGATCCCGCAGGCCAGGAAGAAAGGTATGTCGTGTGATTCGTTGAGTCTGTCGATGACCCACGCGACCGATCGGTAGTCCCCGGTTGCCTCGTCGGCGATTGGAATTGGCGACCAGTCGAAGTCCCCATACATGTTCTCGAACTTGGGCATGTTCACGGTCTGCCCGCGATGGGGATAGTAGTAGTCTGGCATGTGCCGCTCTTTGGACGGGAAATACTCGTCCCAAGACGCCGGGTCCGGTTGGCCGTTGTGAAAGATTTTGCCTGCACCCTTGGCCGTGTACCCACCGCGCATGAAATGCTGCGGCAGCGTAACGGCGTCGGGCATAATCTCTCGCCAATACTGATAGTTCGAGTAGACGCCCGACCGGTAACTGGGCGTACCGGTCAGCAATGCCGTGCGGGAGGGGAGACAGGATGGCGATACGCAGTAGCAGTTGCCGAAGTTGACGCCTTCAGAAGCGAACCTGCTGAGGTTTGGTGTCCGTGCCTGCGGATGCCCGCCCAACGGTTCTATCCAGTCGTTGAGGTCGTCCAGCGATATGAAGAGGACGTTTGGACGGGGATTCGTGATTTGGCGTTGTTGCCTCCGGCATCCTCCTAGGGAAGCCGCCAGAGCTACCGAACCGGCTGCCGCAATGAACTCACGACGCCCATAAGCCATCGTATTGCCTTCCTCCATACCGAACCTTCGGTGCAACGAGGTCGGTGAATCAGAAGCTCGATCCCATCACGAGGAAGCGGGTCATTCTGCAGTCGAACTCACTGCCCCGCCGAGCGCACGAGGATCCGCGGTCGATCTCGACTGGGATTAGAAAAGCCTATCGCGACAGGATACTCAACCGTGCAACAGTTGTTGTCAACTTGAGCCGTTGCCAGCCAGACTTCGCGGACGAAAACGAATACGAATGGCTACCGCGGCTACCGGTTCCCTCGCGAAATCATCAGCAAGATCGCCACGGGCCGCGTACGGGTCGCTTCGTCTACTGCCGGACAGCTTCCAGCAGAAGCCTCCCGATCATCCAGTTGTCCTTGATGCCGCCGAACCGCTCGGCTCCGGGACCGGATGCGAACAGCGGAACCATCGATGCAGTGTGAGTGCCGGTGGCATAACGTGCCACGAGCTCGGGCGCACGGGCAGTGTCGCGCGTCTGCAGCCTGAGTTGCTGCGCCAGTCGAGCGAGGAGCGCGCGCGTGCTGTCCGCCAGAGCCATCGTTTCCCGATCCGTGGTCAAACTGGCTTGCCTGATCCGGTCTGCGGTCCTGTCGGCGGTCGCAGCCGCGGCGTAGTGCGACTGACCGGGCCTGGCCATCTGCACGGCGAGACCACCTGTCTCGTGATCCGCCGTCACCACGACGAGGGTCGACGGGTGCCCGCGCTGGTACTCGAGCGCCACTCCAATCGCGGCGTCGAGGTCGAGCATCTCTGCGGTGAGGGTATCTAGGCTCGCATTGTCGTGCCCGCGCCAATCGGGTTGCGATCCCTCTACCATCAGGAAGAAGCCATCCGGATCCTTGTCGAGCACCTCTATCGCCCTGGCGGTCATCTCCGGGAGCGATGGTACCCGCGAAAACGCACCTGGCATGTGTTCGCTGGCGAACAGGCCGACGAGCTTGGACACACTATCAGTGTCCAAACCCTGGAACCCGTCTCGAGTGAGCACTACCGCGTCCTCTGCAGCCATCGCGGCCAGCAGATCCAATCCATCAGGTCGACCGGCAGCCTCGAAGTACCGGCGGCCGCCGCCGAGGAGCACGTCGATACCCGCCTCAGCCATCTGGCGGGCTATCTCCCACTGCATGCCGCGGGTGGGTACGTGCGAAGCGAATGCCGCTGGCGTGGCGTGAGTGAGGCTGGACGTCGCCACCAATCCCGTGGCCATCCCACGCCGCCGTGCGACTTCCAAAACGGTCACGACGGCATTGGTGTCCGGATCGACCCCGATCGCACCATTGTACGTGCGTGTCCCCGAGGCGTATGCAGTGGCCGCAGCGGCGCTGTCAGTGATCCTGCTATCTGAAGCCTCCGTATCCACCAGCCCAACGACCGGGAGCTGATTCACAGCCAGGTTGTCGGCCGCAAGTGATGCGGCGGTCCAGTAGCTGGTGCCGGCGCCGTCCCCGATGAAGAGAATCACACGGGTTGGTGAAGCGGCATCGGCACACGATGCCACCAGCACAGCAAGCGCAAGAACAATGGTCGAGCGGAACCGCCTCATTGGATAATCCCCCACTGATCGGATCTCGTGTATGTCGTGAGCCGCCGCAACAAGCGACTGTCGTGGCGGCCCGGGTCGTCACCCTGAATGCTACAACTACCTTGATGTTACCATCGAACCGCCGGTTCTGCATCACCCTGCGGAACGGTTCCGCTCCGAGGCTTCCCTCCGCGACCGCCTGCAGTTCCATGAGTCGGTGAAGCCAAAGGGGTAGGGTAGCTGGGGGTGCGTCTTGGGGTCTGTGAAGTACGGCAAAGGCCGACACGAGTGTCAGACGACATGAATGCCGCCGACATGCATGTCGCAAAGTACGACACCGACGCCCGAAATCCCCCGCAAAACCGACACTAGGTCGTTTTTTTTCATCACCCTGACCGGCCTTGGGGTGTACCTGCGGCTGCTCCGCAGCCTCGGTGTGCTTCGCATCAGGGGGTCGTGGGTTCAGCGTAACCAGCGCGGTCCAGACTCTGGTCGGTGCCGCATAGAGCGGCCCCACCGAGCCCGTTGACATGCTGCACGCGATGTGTAGGGTATGCAGGTATGCTGGTCACTGTACTTACAGTCAGGACCTAAGCAAGATCCTATGTCTGACCCCACACAACCATGAAATCGCCCAACAATCGTCGCCAGTTCGTCAAATGTGCCTCTGAGCATGACGCTCGGGAATGTGCACTTGCGAGATG
>JBDGYW010000932.1:0-3013 GCA_039588935.1 Gemmatimonadota bacterium
GAACGCCCACAACAGAATCGTCATGAGCACGCCCACCGGGAGCATGTAGTAGCTCAACTCGAAAAAGCTGATGGATCGACCCGTGATATCCCGGTAGAAGCCGATGGCCACCGCCCCCCGCGCGGCTCCGAGCAAGGTGACGATGCTTCCCGCACCCGCGACGAACGCCATGCCCATGAAGAGGTTCTTGCCGAACTGCGTCTCCTCGGCTTCGTCGGTGTACAGGGCATAGATCGCCATGAACAGGGGGAACACGGTGGCCGCAACGGCGGTGTGCGCCATGATGAGCGTCAGCGTCGACGTCATGATGAAGCACCCGAGCAGGATCATGCTCGTTCGCTCCCCCATGAGAGAGAGCATCTTGTACGCCATCCGGCGTGTGAGGCCGGTCTGGGTGAATACCATGCCGAACATCAGCGAGCCGAAAATGAACCAGACCGATGGATCCATGAAGTCGGTAAACGCGGTTCGGGCCGGTCGAATCAACAGAAGACCTTGCACTACGCCGATCGTGATGCTGGTGACACCTATGGGGACGACTTCGGTGACCCACCAGGTGGCGGCCAGGAAGAACAGTGCGAGGGCCGCCTTGCCTTCACGCGTGAGGGCAAAAGTCTCTCCCTGGGGATCGACGGCAGGAGCGGGAGTTGGAGCGAAGTACACTAGGGTGAAGAGTACGAGTCCGAGCAAAATGCACGTGACTCTCTTCCAGTCGACCGGTTTGGGCTCCTCCGTGACTTTCGAGCGAATGCGTCCCACGGTCGGGGCGCCGATCTTGGCGCGAGGGCCGGATGACGTCGTGACACTCTTGGGGAGTGCGTCGTCGGTCATTGTGGAAACAACCTTTTTTGAAAACAACCCAGTGAGTTTACCTCACCAGCTTTGCCAATTCGTGGAACAGATCAACCGATCGTAGTACCCCGACGAGTTGTTCATCCTGAATCACCGGGATGAATGTCAGGTTGCCGGAGACCATTTCGTAGACTGCTTTCATGAAGTGTGCGTCGGCTTCGATGATTGCTTCGAGCGGACGCATCACGTCGCTCACGGGTCGGTTGGCCTGTTCCTGTATTCCCTGGAGCAATCGGTCGTACGGAAGCTCTGAGAGGTTGGGATCGACTTGCACGTCAAAGAGCTTCTTTCGGTACTCCAACGGCTGACTGACGAGAAATCTCGGTTCCAAGCCGCGCATGAGGTCACGACGCCGGACGTACCCCACCAAGACGTTGATCTCGTCGAACACCATGAGGACGCGAGGGAGGGATTTGCGCAGATCGACCTCGAGCTGCGCGCTCTCAATGACGGCAATCGCTTCCCGCAGTGTCGTGTGGTCCCGCACCGAGGGGTACCGGTCCACCGGAACCATGATGTCGCCTACTTGCTTCCATGCCTCCACGTTGTCACCAGCCCTTCTTGCGGAGGATGTCCTGCATCTTTTTTGCGATGCGTTTGTCGGCCAGGGAGGACCGTCTCGTAGCAGCGAGCTGGATCTTCTCCACGACCGTCTCGATGTCGGCCGGCTTTTCCAACAGGTCGAGGGCGCCCAGCTTCATGGCATCGACCCCCTGCGTCAACGTGGCTCTGCCGGTCAACAACACCACCTGGAGGTCGGGGTTGATTTCGAGGAGCCCTCGGAGGGTCTCGATCCCATCCATCCCCGGCATGGTCATGTCCAGCAAGATGGCGTCGAACGCTTTGGCCTTGGCCTTCACCAGGGCGGTCTCGCCGCTCTCAGCCGTCTCCACGATGAGCCCTCGGGCCTCGAGTCGCTCGGCGAGCACGCTGACGAATTCTGCTTCGTCATCGACGAGTAGGACCGTGCTTTCGCTCATCGAGTCTAGCCTCCCGCCTGGTGCGATGCCTGTTCCATCACGCACCCGCTACGACAAGACTATTCTAATAATCCGCGGCGCCTGTTGGGCATGAGACTTCACTTAAGATTCTTTCCCGATCGGCAGCATAACGGTGAAGCACGTACCCTGACCCACTGTGCTCTCCACGGTGACCTCCCCGCCGAGTTTCTCTACGATGCCGTATGTGATGGAGAGTCCGAGGCCCGTGCCGGCGCCCTTCTTGGTAGTGAAGAACGGGTCGAAGATTCGTTTGATGTGTTCCTCAGGAATGCCTACACCGTCGTCGGCGATACTCACCGCGACAATGTCGCCGTCCAGCTTGCGGATGCCGATTTCAATGTGACCACCGTTTTCAACGGCGGCGAAGGCGTTATTGAGGAGGTTGAGGAATACTTGCTGCAGCTGACCCCGCTCGCTGACGATGGTGGGCGGTTCTGCCGGAAGGTCGAAATCAACTTGGATATTGCGGTACCCGGCTTCCTTGTCCAGAAACCCCAGCACTTCCCTGAGCAGGACGTCCAGGTTCAGCGGTTCACGCCCGATGTCCAGCTGTTTGGCAAACCCCAACAGGTTGTGCGTAATGTCCCCACAACGTCTTGCCGATTTCAGGACGGAATCCACCAGGCTGGTGATCTTCTCGTGTGACGGCGGTTTCTCCAGCCGTGTGAGGAGGTCCTGCAGCAACCCTGCTGATTCCGTGATGATCGACAGGGGGTTGTTGATTTCGTGGGCAACGCCCGCGCCGAGCCGGCCGATCGCGGCGAGCTTGTTGGTGTACTCCATCTTGTGATAGAGCGCGGCCCGTTCCCGATCGGACTCCCGAAGGTGGTTGACGACGTAAACTGCTCCCGCCGTGACTACGGCCACAATCAGGACGATGCTGACCGCCAGGAAAGCCAACAGGTCGCTTTGCAGGGACGCCAGCCCGGCATGACGTGCCACGCGCGGGCTCGCCAGCACCAATGTGAGCGGGGAATGCTCAATCTGGGCATAGCTCACCACCAGGGGCATTCCGTTAGCATCCTCCAGCTCGAGCAACTCGGCCTCGGAGCTGTAGGGTAGGGACGGGAGCTGGGACGGGTCGAGAATCCCTCCATACAGTCGGCTGGGAGTTTGAAGAACGCCCTCTTCATTGATGATGAACGCATCGCTGGACGGCT
>JBDGYW010000933.1:0-3012 GCA_039588935.1 Gemmatimonadota bacterium
CAGGCCGATGACAACCGAGACCAACACCATGTACACCTGTTCGGTCTCGCGGAGGCCGTCGTGCAGGCGCCGTATCAGCGGAACTGAGATCTTCATCGTTCAGAGACGCTTCTTAGTGAATCGAGGCAGGTTGCGGTCAAAAGCCCAAGGCAAGATACACAGGTGGCACAGACGTGCAGAGGGGCAGTGTAGGAGTGTGCGGTCAGTAACCGATGAAAATGGTAGCTCCATCGACTATGCTTCATGCCGCGTTCCGCACATGGATCCGTGCTCGCTGGTGGAGCGGGCAGATTCTTCTTCTGTTGGAAGAGTGGGTAAGACAATGCTCATGGCTCAACGGTGTCGCTCACCTCTTGTTGTGCGGGTCCGGCTGATTGCGGCGCCACGTGCCCCTGTCACCGCGGCAAAGGCGCCCAAGGAGCAGTGTTCGGACGGTTCACGCTCACGACCATAACTCGCGACCTAACAGCCACGGACTGGGTATTTGCTGTCCCGCTCATCTGGCACTTCGGCGACAACTGGCTGCGGTGCGTTATCACCACATGAGTGCGCACCTGGGGGACGAGTATATCGCTCGATTCGACGCCGAAGTTGGAGACTACAGTCGGGATGCAGCCGATTTCACAGCGTTCTACCAGGCGACGCCAACTTTCGGCATGTACGGTGGTGGCAACTGGGGATTCAATGTTCATCCTGATGGATCGGGTCGACTGCTATTGCGTGGTGGCGTTCAGGCGAAAGCCCGAAACAGTGGCCGCCCCTTCCGGCCGTATGGCGCAGCGGACGTCCAATGGGCACAAGACAACCTCTGGGAGCCGCGACTGAACGTCCAGCTTGGAGTTCGGCTTCCTGACATCGCAGGGCGCCGCTCACTCAGACTCGCCGTGGAGTTCTTGGCCGGTCCTTCCCCTCAAGGTCAGTTCCGTGCGGAGAACGTCAGACATCTGACGCTGGGATTCTACATAGACCCCTAGAGCGCTCGGCTTGATCAGATCAAACCACTTTGGCCTTCCACTTCCCTCGCCGAGGCCCTTCCCTTCGCGCCTTTGGCTGCGGTCCCCATGGAGTTGGCGGACACCAGCACCAGCTGATCCAGTGCGTCCTAGCCACTCCCGAGTACTACGGTGGATCCATCCACGCCGCTTCACGCGGAGATTCCCAAGACACGTGAAGTGTTCTACTGAACCGAGAGCGCTTCAGGACCCACCTCTTTCCCAGGCCGTCTTCCGTTACAGAGCGACCGTGATGAGATTGCTTGGAAGACTCTCTCCGGCCTTGTTGACTGCAATCACCTGGTACTCGATTTCGACACCCTGCTGTTGGTCGGTCAGCACCGTCATGGACTCAAAACACAAGCCAGCCTCTTTCCAGTCTCCTTCACCACGAGGGCGACAGACGACACGGTAGGCAGAGGCTGCGCCGCCGAAAGCGGGTGTCTTCCAATCGAGGTAGACCCAACCGCGGCCCTCTCGTTTCACTTCGAGCGTTCGCGGTGGACCAGGAACTTCCAGAGTCCCCGCCTCTTTTCTGGCGCTCCAGCCAATGTTCTTCAACCTCGCCTCATCGTGGCGCGCCGCCGTTTCCGCATAGCGCAGTATGTCTTTCATGTTCTCGGTCAGGTCCTGCATCGCATCTTCCTTCTCTGCAAACGCGGCAGCTGTAGCGCCCTGCGCAGTTGCGGCGACTTCCTTCGCTCGGGTGAACCGCCCGAGCGACTCCTGGAGCGTCTCAACACTCACGGGAGAGGAAGGGAAGTCGTCGGGGAACTCAGTCAGCCCATAGACCATAGTGCCAGCCAATGAGGCCACTTCAGCTTCTCTGGTGGGGAATCTTGGCATGATTACCTCCTTTGCTGTCCCAGCATTTGGGTGGATTCGACTCGGCAGTTGGTTGCCGAGCCTGAGTTCACGGCCGCGCCAAGTATTGGCCGTGATTTCCTGGGAGCCGCCGAGACGGCTCGTGTCTTGTTTTCATTTGGGGCGGCGGTCGGCGTGCGAGCGGCTGACGCCAGACGGTAGGCTGGTCTTTTCGACCGGTCGAATCGAAGCTTGGAATCGGCGATTTGGAGCGCCGATTTTGAAAAATCGAGGCGTGGATTTGACGACTTGGGGCTTCAAGCTGACGATTTGACGGTTGAAAACGGTGAGACAAAGTCTCGATTCTGAAAAATCGCGGTTCTGGATTGACGGCTCGCACGTTCAGGTCGACGACCCGGTGTTTCGACCCGCCGACTCGAACGGTTAAATCGACGACCTGATTCTTCAGATCGATGCCGTTTTGGCGGATTTCGGCAGCGCCGGCAAGTGACTGACGGCCATAAGTCATTAAATACCAACAGGTTATGGCCGAGCGACCCCAAGTCCGTTGGCGGCTCACTGAGGTTCCCTCTGCAAGGCGCAGAGAGTAGTCGATTTTTGGTGCCATGCCGATGCTCCTTTTTTTGCGGGAACGGCAGGGCACAACCTAGCGGCGGGGTATCAACAGACTATCAACAACTATCACCCTATCCTCAACAGATTTCGACATTTGCGGGTGATCTTCGGGAAAATCGTCCAAAGCGTCGCATATTTGAACGCCACAGAAAATCGACAGTGTTATAGCTAAACTATTGTAAGTCTTGAGGTTAGATGAGTTTGTATAGGTGTCAACAGGATTTTTGAAGTATCAACAGGAAAATGGGTGCCGCGGCACCGCAAAGGGGTTGCGAAAGGCGTTTATGGCCGATGTGGGGCTTTGTTGCATGGCTCGGAACTGAGCGCGGGTCCCCCGTTCCCTGAGTCAGAATCATCCCACTCGGTAGCTGTCGGGCATCCCGAGATGCGTCATCGTGTTGAGAACCCTGCATGCGAGTTGCACCTCCACCCGTTGGCCTGCCAGGGTGCGACTGCTCATGCTGCAGCTGATGATCGTCTTGTACCGATGGATCGCGTTCTCGACCATGCTGCGCTTGCTGAAACCCGACCGTTTGTGCCACTCGCGTCGACCGAATCTGCGTAGGCCCGCCTCGTACTC
>JBDGYW010000934.1:0-3007 GCA_039588935.1 Gemmatimonadota bacterium
CCACACGTTGTTCTCGTTGAGGCCCCACACGGACCAAGTGAAGTCCATCGTTGTGGCATCGAAGCCGGCGCTCCAAATGGAAAAGTCGTACGTGAGTATTGTGTCACCCGTGTTTGATTCGAGACCAACATTGTACGATGTATTGGCGAACGCTGTGCTTTGGTTCGCTGCCCACACATCGTACACGTGCTGTTCGACCGGAACAAACTCGCCGCTGAACACATTCGCCTGTATCGTGTTCGGCGCGGTGACTGTCAAGACCGCATATGCAAGCACGCCGTCCACCTCGGCCGATATTATGGTCTGCCCGTCCCTCTCTCCTGTTGCCAGACCGTCGACATCGATCGTGGCGACGTCGGTGTTCAGCCTGCTCCACGCGACACCCTCTGCAGGAAATGCGTTACCGTACTGGTCCTCTGCCTCGGCCGTGTATAGCTGAGTCCCACCCGAGGCTGTGACCGTGGCACCCGTCGGGGACACGGTCAATGTCGTCGCTAGCCCGGCTCCGAACACTACATCCCGCTCGCTGGTGACGGTTAGTTGGGTGTTCTCGGTGTCGCTCAGTGAGAGATTCACGGTTTCGGCCACCTGGTCGCTGATGTCCAGGGTGCCCACACCATCCACGATATCCACCAGCCCGCCGCCGGTGGCTGAGCCATCGGTCACCAGGGTCACATCGCGATTCTCCCTCGTGGCCACGTCGCCAGCGTCATCCAGCGCCTGCACAGTGACGGTGATCGCCGCGTCCACCGTCCCATCCGTGGGATCCACAATCACAAACGACACTGCGTCAACGGGCCAGTGCACCACCGCGCCATCGACGGTCGTGCCCGCGTTTCCGTTCGCGGGCGATGCGTCGGCCAGGGTGATCGTGAGTTGGTCGCCATCGGTCCCATCCGTGTCCGTTGCCGAGATGTAGATCTCGTCGCCAGGGTTGTCCTGGCTGAACGTTATGCGGTTGAATGTGAAATTCCCGCCCGCGCGGCTGACTATCAGCTGCCCCGTGGTCTGAGCGGGAAAATTCTGGAACGTCACGTCGTCGAGTAGTTCTATATTTCCGGCACCGATGGCAAGCGATGCGTCGTCGAGAACCAGGCTCCCCACGTATACTCCGCCCACGCGCAGCTCGCCATCGTAAACCGTCGCTGTCACGTCAGGGTTTGACTTGAACTGCCCCGCCACGGCGAGCGAGAAGCCCTGCATCTGCAGGGAATATGTTTCATCAGGGGCGAACGGGTTCCCCAGTACCACCCAACCTGACGCCGTGACATCGCCCGACAACGAGACCTCACCCACAATCGTCAGGTTTGGCACGGAACCCTCGAGGAATACACCAGAACCGGTCATTATGACGGTACCCGATCCCGTAATACTGTTTCCGGCGAGCACGTCGCCGGAGACGAGAAGGTCGAAGCCGCCCGTGTTCAGTTCACCGCCGTCCTCGATCTCGATACCGCCTATTTCGACGTCCTCCGTGAGCACAGCTGTCGCGGTTGCCGGCAGAAAGACCGTGTCGGTCGGTGCGGGGACTTGACCAGTGAGCCAGTTGCCAGGCGCCGACCAGTTCGTGGGATCCGTGCCGTCAGCGCCGGTCCACGCGTTGTTGACGCCTGGGGGCACCGTACAACTGCTGCCGTCGTTGGCAGCGCCGGGCCACACCAACAGAGCGAACTCGTAGTGACCGATGGACGTGTCGTCATAGCCGCTCACTGCTACGTAGTGTGTACCGCTGCTGGTGAGCGCAGTCACGAACTCTGAGTCATAACTCTCAGGATCGTCGATGTCGTCGACATACCCGATGTAGACGCCCCCCGGTCCGTACAACTCGAGGTAGCTGTCCAGGCTGGAGCTGGGGTCGAGTCGTTCGGCATACACGCCGACACCAAGCGTATCGCCGAGACATGCGTCGAGCGAGTACCAATCCTCGTCCCCCTCCGGGAAGATATTGAGGCGGCCGAAGGCAGTGTCAGCCGATGCACCGAATCCGAGAACGTAAGCGCCGGCCATGTCATCACCGCTCGCATCGATGTCAGTTACCACCTGAACCGACTTGGCATCGCCCCAACGGCCACCGTCCGGCGCAAAGGAGTTCACCGCACGAGCGCGCCCGTAGAACGTGCCCGTCCAGGAGGCTTCCGCCAAATGGGCAGGTTCAGTCGGCGTGAAGCTTTCTAGATCTCTGACGAAACCGGGGTCGGTACTTGTGTCAAACACGTAGCTTTCCGCTCCGGTCACATCCGGCCAAGTAACCCAGAACACCATTTCGGTAGTGGGCGACACGATGTCGTCGAGCACTGGCCGGAACGAGTTGAACGAGATCTGCGCCGTGCTGTTCTCGCCTGCTGTGACCGCCACGGTCGTCCGGCCGAAATGGTCCGCCTCGCCAGAGACGAGGCCCACCAGAACCACCGTGTACGTGCCGGGCTGCAGACCCTCGACGGTCTCCGTGGTGCCGGGCTGCCGATTCAGGATATCCCGATCCTCCGGCCCCCTGATGTAGATGTTCGCCGCGTCGATGGCACTGGGTGCAGCAGGGGCCGTGGTCGGTTCACCGCTCGGCGCAGCAACGCTCGGAATCTGCTCGCGTACGGCGCCCTCGAGCCGGGCGGTCAACTCGGGAACCGAGCGGATCGTCGAGCCTATCCCGCCGGGCTTATCCTTCGTCTCGACACTGGGCGTCGTTCTTTTGGGGAGGTCCACAGATAGTGTTGCTGAACCAGACGCCTCCTCCGAGACCACCTGTTGGGACGTCGCCGCCGGTGACGGCGAGGGCTCCATGATGATGCGAAGTGTAATGCTACCGGTCGTCGGTGGTGCGATCACATCTTCGTCGCAGGCGAGCACGGTAGCTGCAACAAAGAGAACACTGAGTAGTAGTGAGCGTCTCATGGTTGCCTACGGAGTTGTGGGTATGTTGATGATGATGCCGCCCGTCGTGGGAAGGAGCTCACATTGGCCGGTTGTCGGATTCCGACGCTGACCGCTTGGGCAGGGATCCGGCCCGTTC
>JBDGYW010000935.1:0-3000 GCA_039588935.1 Gemmatimonadota bacterium
CCTCTCATAATCCAGACTGTGTGAACGGCAACTGCGGATACAGCTTCTGCGTTTCCCGGTGCGACGTGGTTGGAAACTGTGAAAGAGGATTAGAGCCTCTGGATGTGAACGGTACCTGCTACTGTATTCCTGGCGCCATAGGGAGCTCCCAAGCCGGCGAGCCATGTCCGTTCGGCGTTATTAACAGCTCCTACGAATTCTGTGATCCTGGGTTGACCTGCCTAGGAACCGAAAACGAGGGATCCTGCCCGGGTGGGTCAGTAAGTGAGTGCACAGAGATCCCCGAAACATACAATCCCGACTGCAAGAACAGTACGTGCGGATATAGCTTCTGCTCCCCTGAGTGCGACGCCATGGGCAACTGCCCGCAGGGATTCGATCCTGCGGACTTGAGTGGCGAGTGCTACTGCATACCCGCGCCTCCGGGAAACTCCCAGGCAGGAGATCCCTGTCCCTTCGGCGATGTCAACGACACCGCTGACTATTGCGACGCTGTTCTCGAATGCCTGGGACGGGCCGCTGACGGTAATTCGGGAACTTGCCCGGGCGGAAGCCCTGATGAATGCACAGAATTCCCAGCCTCTCAGAATCCGGACTGTGTGAATGGTAATTGCGGATTAAGTTTTTGTGCCGAGGAGTGCGATTCGCAAGGTAACTGCCCGGCCGGGTATATGCCAGAGATCGTCAGCAGCACTTGCTATTGCGTACCCTCATAATGCTATCATTCAGTGAACACAGAACACGGAGCCGCTGATGCTGGGGATGCGTTTCCTTAATGTCTGGGCGCTAATAGCTCTGCTGGGTGCGGTTAGCTGTGAGAACCAAGATTACTGCCCGCCGGGGCTCGACTGGTGTTGGGCCAGGTGTGTCGACCTGATGACCAGCGACATGCATTGCGGAAAATGCGACAACCGGTGCGATCCTCAGTCTGATTGCATCGATGGCCAGTGCGAATGTATTCCCGGATACACGAATTGCGGTGGCAGGTGCGTGAACACTGATTGGGACAATGAGAACTGTGGAATGTGTGGAAGTGAATGTATAGGCGCTGCGAGGTGCATCGATGGTGGCTGTGTGCCCGGTGACAGGTGCGAGGTTTGGTTTCCGGGTTTGATTACTTGCGGAGAAGAATGTGTAGATCCCCAGACAGATGAGAATCACTGTGGTTCATGCAGCAACGCCTGCCGCTCCGACCAGGTTTGCAGCAACGGCAGATGTGCCTGCTTCGGTTCCGCGGTAGCATGCGGTGACCTGTGTGCTGACCTGGATCACGATCCCGAAAACTGCGGAGCTTGTGCTCGTCGGTGCGCCTCCAACCAGCTCTGCAGCCGAGGACAGTGCGTCAACGCGGAAACCGGTCAGATCGGCGACCCATGTCCATACGGGACCGTCAATGCAACCGCCGTCTACTGCAGAACTGAACTTTACTGCGTGGGAGGCGATGATATTGGGACCTGCCCGGGCGGTTTTGACTACGAGTGTAACGGTATTCCAGAGATCTATAATCCCAACTGCGTTGACGGCGTTTGCGGATTCAGCTTCTGCGCCGATGAGTGCGACGCGCAGGGCGACTGTGAGATCGGATTCTACCCCGTCTACTTCAGCGGCACCTGTTACTGCATCCCCGATCAGGGCGGACCTAACCATCTCGGCGATCCCTGCCCGTTTGGCAACATTAACAACTCATACGGATTCTGCCATGAAGGTCTGGCCTGCGTTGGAGACGGTAGCGCGGGATCCTGCCCAGGTGGTTCGGTCGATGAGTGTACCGGGATTCCTGAAAGCCACCGTCCCGACTGCGTGAATGGCACTTGCGGATACAGCTTCTGCGCATATGCATGCGACGCTCAGGGTAACTGCCCGACATATCTCGACCCTGCGGACTTTGGTAATGTCTGTTATTGCATTCCAGCATACTGAATACCCCCTTCCTCATTCCATCATCGGAAGAATGCCCTAGGGCAGGTGACCTACTGCACTTGCCCGATTGTGGCTTTGCGGGTCAGTGGCGAGGATGGAGGGGAGGAGGGTAAATCATGAAATGGGTTAATCGGTATTTGATGGTCAGCGCGGTGTTGTTGGCGGTGGCCACGGCAATCGTTATCGGGCGGAGCGTCCTCGTCGAGGAGGGGCTCATAGAGCCGGCGGCGGTTCATTTGCCGGACTACTCGTTGTCGGGGCCCTACGCCCACAAGAACCTGGCGGTGTACCTGGTACATGGGCAGGACCGGATCGAGGGTGAAAACTTCCTTACACTCGAGGAGGCGTTGGAGCAGAAAAAGGCGGTGGTGCGCGAGACCGGGAACGTGCGGCAGTTGGAGATTGAGAACCTGGCCAACGACGAGAACATCTTCATCCAGGCCGGGGACATCCTCAAGGGCGGCAAGCAGGACCGGGTGGTGGCCTACGATGTGGTGGTGCCGGCTGGGACGCGGCGGATGGCGTTGAAGACGTTCTGCGTCGAAAGGGGGAGGTGGAGCAGGCGGG
Organism: Gemmatimonadota bacterium; assembly: GCA_039588935.1. Classification (GTDB taxonomy): domain Bacteria; phylum Gemmatimonadota; class Gemmatimonadetes; order Gemmatimonadales; family GWC2-71-9; genus JBDGYW01. The sequence continues at coordinate 2,488 of JBDGYW010000935.1, forward strand.
GGAGCGAGTCGACGGCGTATTTCGGCAGCTCGGGGAGCCGGGTGGCTTCCAAGGATCTGAAGCTGGCCGCCAAGCATTACGGCTCTCAGACGAGGGTGTGGGGCCAAGTTAACCGTTCCCAGAACTCCCTGTCGGGAAGCCTCAACGCGCGGGTTAACTCGCCGTCATCGGCCTCCAGCATGCAGCTGGCCCTGGAAAACCCGAAAGTCCGGAATGCGGCCAAGGAGTATACCCGCGAGCTCTCCCTGGTCGTTGCCGGGAAGAGCGACGTGATTGGTTACGCCTTTGCCATCAACGGAAAGGTCAACAGCATCGACGTCTATGCGTCGTCGGCGCTGTTTAAAAAGCTCTGGCCCCGCCTGCTGAAGGCTTCCGCGGTCGAGGCGGTTGCCGCCCGGAGCGGAAGCCCGGCCGATCCCCCGTCGATCCGCGAGGTCACCGAGGTGATCGCCGACGCCGAGCGGGGGCGGGCGAGCGAGAAGCGCACTGCTGAGAACATGCGCATGGAGACCC
>JBDGYW010000936.1:0-3000 GCA_039588935.1 Gemmatimonadota bacterium
GATCTTCAAGCCCGCGTCGCGCAGCAGCTCCAGCGTGGGCTCGTAGGTGACGCGGTGGCCGACCTCTTCGAGGATACGCAGCGCGTTTGCGTCGATGGCTTCGACACCTTCGGCGGAGATGAGTTCGAGCCTCGGCCAATCGTTGGTCCACATGTTCACGGCGCGGCTCCCTCCCGAGATGGTGCGATCCCGCCGCTGCGCCATTTTCCCGGAGACCTGCTATGCCCCCCCTGCCGGGCCCGAAAGGAGGCCCAGGCGCTTGCGCGGGATCCCAAGAAGAGTTCACAATACCTCGAATCGAATCGCGAAGGGACCCTGAGAATGTCAGCAGCAATGGACGCAGCGGATCCTTCCCGACGGCTGCCGGTATTCGCTAGTGCCCGAGACATGGTGACGGCGTTGAAACCGCTGGAGCCGGTCTATTGCTTGTATTTCCGGCACCTCGAGCGGGGCGCCAGGCGCTTTCTCGAGGGCTTCCCGGGCAGGGTCTTGTACGCGGTGAAGGCCAACAACAACCCCAACGCGATGCGGGCATTGTACCGCGCGGGGGTGCGCCACTTCGATACAGCGTCGATCCCGGAGATCGAGCAGGTCAAGGGATTGTTTCCCGACGCGATCTGTTACTTCATGGCCCCGGTGCGCCTGCGCGGTGCGGCAGAGCAGGCCTACCACCAATACGGCGTACGCCACATGGTGGTGGATCATCAGGAAGAACTCGCGCGAGTCATCCGAGAGACCGGGGGAAGCGACCTCACCGTCTTCGTTCGCATGGGAACTTCCAACGAAGACGCCACGTATGATCTTTCGACCAAGTTCGGCGCCAGCCACGAAGAAACCATCGACCTGCTGAAGGGGGTGGCGGATGCGGGTGCCGAGCCGGCGTTGGCGTTCAATGTCGGGTCGCTGGTGATGAAGACCGCCGCCTATGAGCGCGCACTCCAGGCGTGCGGCGAGGTGCTCGAGAGGGCCGGCGTCGACATCGGGTTTCTTGATGTCGGCGGAGGCTACCCACTGCCCTATCGCGGCATGGAGGTTCCGTCACTGGAAGAGTTCTTTGCCGCCATCGCCCACGCTCGGGGCGCCTTGAATCTGCCGGCCGAAACGGAGCTGCTGGCCGAGCCCGGCCGCGCGCTGGTGGCCGAGGGGGTTTCGCTGGTGACCCAGACGTTGTTGCGCAAAGGCCAGTCCCTGTACCTGAACGACGGCGTCTGGGGAAGTTTCATCGAGCCGGTGATTTCTCACGGTCTGGTGGAGTTCCCGTCCAGGGTCTATCGAGACGGCGACGTGGTGAACGATGAGTTGGAACCGTTCACGATCTTCGGCCCCACTTGCGATTCCCTCGATCGTCTTCCCAAGCCCTTTCGATTGCCCCGATCGATCCGGTCGGGCGATTGGATCGAGTTCGGCATGATGGGAGCGTACACGCTGACCAACCGGACCGGTTTCAACGGCTTCTATCCCGATACCTTCGTCGAGATCGACGAGGGCTCGCCACCCGGTTGATGTCTGCATGACCCGGCACACCACTGAGGGGGAGCTCTCCGTCTCGAGAACCGCTCGAAGCCTGCTCGCGAGGCCTCCCTTCTTGAACGCTGCTTGAACGGCGTGTGGAGAACTACGGAATCGCGACCCGCCTGCCCTCGTGGAGAGTCGCCAGTGCATCCGAGTCGCTCCCAGCCTCGGCCACCACGTGGTTCAGATCTTCGAGAAACGAGAAGACCAACCCGCGAACCGCGGATGGATGAGTCCGCTGAACGAATCGAGAGGGAGCGCAACGCCCGTTAGGGCGCTACTGTGGATAGCCCGCTTCCATTGCTCGCCCCTATTTGTGATTCTACGTGTAATCCCGGAATTTGCTGTCTGTCCGCAGCCCTCTCGCAAGCGACATGATGTGTAAGACCGCCTTCTTTCCGGATGGCCCTTCAGACCCTACATTTCTCGGCACCAACCGGTATCTCCCACATCCTCCTTGAGGTCACGTATCGTGAACAAGAACCATTGTTACGCACAGCTCCTCTTCGTCTTCTTTCTCATTTCCGCGTTCTGCTGCCAGAGCGTTCAAGCGCAATCGGAAGGGCTTTCGGATGCTGAAGAGCTCGCACGCGCCGCGTTCAAAGAACTCATTGAGATCAACACAACGGATGCGCAAGGGAATACCACGGCGGCCGCCGAAGCGATGGCGGCACGGCTGCTCGCGGAAGGATTATCCAGAAAAGATGTGCAGGTACTGGGCCCCCATCCTCGAAAAGGAAACCTGGTGGCTAGGCTTCGCGGAACCGGATCGCGCCAACCCCTGTTGCTGCTCGCACATCTCGATGTCGTCGAGGCACTACCAGAAGATTGGTCGTTCGATCCGTTCGTGTTCCTCGAACAGGATGGCTATTACTACGGGCGAGGTACCAGCGACGATAAAGCCATGGCGGCCATCTGGATCGCAAACCTGATCCGTCTGAGGCGGGAGGGCTACGTACCGAACCGAGACATTGTTGTCGCACTCACGGCCGACGAAGAAGGAGGCGACTACAATGGGATCGACTGGTTGTTGCAGAACCATCGGGCCCTTGTCGATGCCGCCTACGCCTTGAACGAGGGAGGCGGAGGACAAATCAAGGAAGGCAAGCACCTGCTCAACGAAGTGCAGTTGAGCGAAAAGATGTACCTGAGCTTTCGGCTGGAGGTGAAAAATCCTGGAGGCCACAGTTCGCTCCCAGTCAAGGACAATGCCATCTACCATCTTGCCGAGGGACTGGCCCGCCTCGCCCGGTTCGATTTCCCGGTAGTGCTGAACGATGGCACACGAGTGTTCTTTGAGCGCATGGCGGAGATCGAGGCCGGACAGGTAGCGGCCGACATGAACGCCGTCACGCAAGTGCCGCCCGACGCGGCCGCCGTATCCCGCCTCGCCACATCGGCCTATTACAACGCGTTGATGCGCACGACCTGTGTCGCGACGATGCTCGATGCCGGGCACGCCGAAAATGCGTTGCCCCAGACGGCAGC
>JBDGYW010000937.1:0-2996 GCA_039588935.1 Gemmatimonadota bacterium
GAACAGCTCGCGTCCCAGGGCAGTGTCGGACATGCACCCGTACTGGTCGATGTTGTCCACACCGGAATTGCTGTTGGAGTCAATCACCGCGCCGCATTGAATGGGCTGGGGATTGGGACAGGTCTGGGCCGCCGCCAGGATCGGGAATCCAATTACGAATAGCACCTGCATTATGAAATTCATTTTGCTCGCAACCATAGAACTTCCTTTCCTCATCTCAGATCAACCTCCCAAGCGGGAGCGGTACATCGATTTCCGTGATTCGTGGGCGAGTTTAGCACACGGTCCATTCCCGCAGGAAAAAAAACTACCATTGGGCAAATAAACAAGCGAAAAGTAAGGGGACAGGATGCGTGTAAGCCTATGAACTTTCAGGAGATCGTCCGTCTCCTTGGCCGGTATCCGGCTTTACGACCAGCTCAATCTTGCTTGCAATGAGCTCGAATTTTTCGACGGTCGTGCCTTGCTTGTCGGCCAGGGTCTTGGTGGTTGGCCGGCCGGTTGCGCGGATCCGGGTGCCCCGCCGGATGTGGGAAGCAGGGGAGACCCGGAGTATTTCTCCGGCAGTCTCGCGAAGGGTCGCTACTTCATCATCGTGGACGGGTACAACAACGGCTCTGATGGCAATTTCGACATGACAGTGAATTGTACAAACATTTGCGACAATTGTGTCGACGACGACGGAGACGGGTACTTCGCCTACAACGCCTCGGGTTGCCAATGTGGCCAGGACTGCAACGACTCCGATCCGGACCGGAATCCCGCCGCTCCGGAGATTTGCGGAGACACAATCGACCAGAACTGCGACGGATCCGACGACGTTTGTGGTGCCTGCACTTCCCTGCTGACGGTCCTGTGTGAGGACTCCAGCAGCGCCAGTACCGACCTGGGGACCGCCAACCTCAACAACTACTGCGGTTCCAGCGACAGCAGCTGGAGCGCACAGGAGTATATCTTTTCCATCGACCCGCCCGCCGACGGCACCATCGGAGTGACCGTCGACAATATGGGCGGGCAGCAGTTGGACGCCTTTGCTTTCCTGGACCATGGTATTTTGGGAATCTGCAACAAGGATGCCTGCCGGGACACCTCAACCTCCACCTCCGGCACCCAGTATCTGGCTTTCTATGCCCTGTCCGATCACACCTATTACATCTCGGTCGACGGGCGCAGCGGCGCTCACGGATCGTTCGACTACAGTGTTGCCTGCCTGAACGAAGAGTGCACCGCTTCCGAGCAGCTCCGCTGCTATGACAACCTGAGCGGCGACACTACCGGTCTCAACAACAGCATCAGCGCCTACCGGGGTATCCACCGGCACATGTTTGCTCCCGAGAAGGTCTATTCCTTTACCACCGGCGAGGACTCAGAGGTGACACTGGCCATGTATATCGACGGATCCGGCGGCACTCCGCCGGACCTGACCCTGCTCGTCCTGGAAGACGGCGGCACTGGCCAGTGCCTGCCGGGAAATCTCATCGCTATCTCGGACATCCGGCAGGACGCCAACGCCAATCCTCCGGAGTTGATCAGCTTCATGACCGCCGCCGGCGCCACCTATTATGTGGTGGTGGACGGACCGGAGGCCGGCAACGCCGGCGCATTCAGCATACGGGCCGACTGCGTTATAGACTGTCCCCAGGGAATGACCGACTGCTACGGCACCTGCGTCGATTTGAACAGTGATCCGGATTACTGCGGCAGCTGTGATAACGCCTGCGTATATGAACATGCGGCGGCCATCTGTGACACCGGCAGCTGCCTCATGGGCGACTGCGACGCATCCTATGCCGACTGCAACTCGGACACCCAGGACGGATGCGAAATCCAGCTGGGCACCCTGCAAGACTGCTCTGACTGCGATGACGCCTGCGCATTCGATAACGCCACGCCCCTGTGCGAGAACCTCGCCTGCGTCATGGGGGACTGTGACCACCTGTTTGGCGACTGCAACTTCGACAGCCAGGACGGCTGCGAGGTCGAGCTGATAACCAATGAAAACTGCGGCGAGTGCAACCTGGCCTGCATTCTGCCTGAATTCTGCTACCAGGGTAACTGCACCGACCAGTGCCCGAACGGCCTGACCAATTGCCTGGGGGTTTGCGTAGACATCAATACCGATCCGGAGAACTGCGGTGACTGCGGGGAAGTCTGTCTGATCGCCAACGCTACCGCCGTATGCGTAAACGCAATCTGCGAAATCGCCACCTGCAATCCCGGCTTCGGCGACTGCAACGAAGACATTACCGATGGTTGTGAAACCACGCTGGGCACGGATTACAACTGTTCCGCCTGTGGCGACACCTGTGCCTTTCCACATGCGGCGGCCTCATGCCAGGACGGCACCTGCGTCATGGGCGCCTGCGACTCAGGCTGGCACGACTGCAACTCGAGCCCGCAGGACGGATGTGAAGACGATCTGACCACCGTCCAGAACTGCGGCGCCTGCGGCAACAGTTGTAACCCCAACCAGATCTGCCTGGCTAGCCAGTGCATTCTGGACTGCCCCTCGGGAGAGACGGATTGCTCCGGGGTCTGCGTGGATCTGAATACCGACGTCAACAACTGCGGAAGCTGCGGCCAGGTCTGCTCCTACCAGAATGCCACCGCCACCTGTGTAAACGGTTCCTGCGTCATGGGCAGCTGTGATCCGGGATATGACGACTGCAACGAAGACACGACGGACGGCTGCGAGATAGATCTGAACACAATCGAGAACTGCGGCGTATGCGGCAACGTCTGTCCGGCCGGAGAGGTTTGCCACGAGGGAAATTGTATAACCGATTGCCCCGACGGCCTGTCACCCTGCGAAGGAACCTGCGTAGACCTCCAGACCGATGTGGAAAACTGCGGCAGTTGCGGAAATGTCTGTCTGGAAGACGAGGTCTGCGAGAGCGGCCAGTGCGTCTTCATTTGTCCGGACGAAGATGGCGACGGACATGAGAGCGACAGCTGCGGAGGAAACGACTGCAACGATGCTGACGCGTCTATTCACC
>JBDGYW010000938.1:0-2996 GCA_039588935.1 Gemmatimonadota bacterium
TATCCTCTCGGATCGACGACAGCTCCTCTAGGCGGTGCTCCAGAAACATCACCAAATTGGCGGCATCGGCTCGGTGCTTTCGCTTGATGCGAAGAGTGATCTTGCCGTGCTTGCTGCCAGGTACCTTCTCGAAGAACTTCATGCTCCACGCATGAATGACTAACTTTGCCTTGAACAGTCCCTTTTTGAAGGTTATTGACGACACATCATCCGGGAAGATCTGCAGCTCCTCCACGCCCGAGTTGTACCATCCAATGAATGCGTCCTTGGATTCATACTCCAAAACGAGGCAGCCTTCCTGTAGCCCCAGCAGCCCGTACGTCTCGGTGAATATCGCGTCGGGCGTGTGCAATTGAACCGGGATGCTCTGCATGATGCAAACAAGATAGAACAGTGAGATCCGTGTATCCAAGTCGTACCTGAAAAGCGGTCGCAACACGCGACGTTGTGTAGAGTGGGACCGCACGATACACTGTGTCGATGATCTCCGACCCTCGTGCTGTTCTCTTCGTGCTTTCGCTTGTTGTTGTCGCGTCGCTCTTGCTCGAGAAACGCGTGCCCTTGTGCCGTTCGCTTGGCGCGGCATTGGTAGCACTGCTGCTCGGCATGGTTCTCTCCAACATCGGACTTTTACCAGGTAACTCTCCGACCTACGATTTCCTGATAGGCCCAGGAGTAAGCGTGGGGATCGCGCTGATCCTGTTCAACGTGAGCGTCCGATCGGTTATCGAGGCTGGTCCGCGGATGCTCGCCGCTTTCGGACTCGGAGCAGCAGGAACGGCGGTTGGCGCGGTTGTGGGCGCACTGATGCTGTCAAGCCTCGTAGGTCCCGAAACATGGAAGCTCGCCGGACAGTTCACCGGGACCTACACCGGGGGAGGGGTGAACTTCGCCGCGTTGGGGCAGGCACTGGGGACCAGCCCGGATCTGTTCTCTGCGGCGATAGCAGCCGACGTCATGCTAACTGCCATCTGGATGGCGACCTGCCTCGCTGTGCCGGTCTTGCTCGGGCGAAAGAAAGCTGAGGTGGCTGCTGCTCCGGCTGCGGATACACCGTCGAACAGCTCGAAGCCACAGACATTGGAGCATGCGCTGTCGAGCACCGGGCGCCCCATGGTGATCGCTGATGCTGCGGCACTGGTGGCTTTGGCGATCGGGACCGTGTGGGGAGCCGGAAAGCTTGCCGAACTGTTGCCGTTTCTGCCCGAGGTTCTCTGGCTCACCACTCTGGTTTTAATCGTGGCTCAAGTACCGGCCGTGAAGTCGATCGCCGGGGGCGCGCTGTTTGGTAACTATCTCATTCTACTGTTCCTTGCCGGTAACGGCGCTCAATCGGTTGTTGCGAACATCGTCCAGGTCGGCCCGGCAGTGTTCTACTTCGCCTTGATCACGGTGGCGCTCCATGGGGCCGTGATCTTTGGGCTGGGCATGCTGTTTCGCATCGATCTGCCGACTCTGGCGGTGGCGTCGCAGGCAAATGTGGGGGGGGCTGCTTCGGCAATGGCGATCGCGGGGGCGCGTGGATACGCTGACCGCTTGTTGCCAGGCGTGGCAGTTGGCCTGCTCGGCTACGCGATCGGCAACTACACGGGTTTTGCGATAGCGGGGCTGGTGAAGGGGCTATTGGGGGCATAGGTGTAGGGCGCCACCCACATCAAATCCACACCTCCCAGGCGGTACGGCGTACCATACTCCTCCAACAAGCGGTACGCCGGTTGGGAACGTCCAGCTTCCAATTGTCACCGCAATGTTCAGACACCGCCTTGCCCGCTGCTGCGTTCACCCTGATCTAACCCTCAACTCCGGGCACAATCCCTCCCTCGTGTATCGTCGATCCAGAAGCATTCCTGACCGTCATCCTCGGCGGCCGGCTCGCGCTGGTTTGTACGCAGCCGTATTCGCCATCCTTGTTGATCGCGATGAATTTCTCGCCGGGCATGTAGTCCAACCCAACCGCTCTGTAACGTTCGGCGATCATCTGCATCGCATCGTGACACGCGTCCTGCGGTGACCGCCCTTCGCTCAGGCGCATGACGATGTAGTAAGATGCGCAGGACTTGATCACATCCTCGCCCCGACCGGTCGCTCCGGCCGCACCAACCGAGTTGTCGACGTACAGACCGGCGCCGATGATAGGGGAATCACCGATCCTTCCGGGGATCTTGTAACTCATTCCGCTGGTGCTCGTGATGCCGGCGACGGCGCCGTTCGAGTCGACAGCAAGGACATTGACCGTTCCGTGTCTCTGGTCGAGATCGTCGAAGTTCGAATCCCCTTCGGCTTCCCGCCGGCGCAGGTGTTCCGGCGGACCCCAGTCGTCACGGTCACTGTGGTTTTCACGCCAGTTCAGCCAGGCCCGCCTTGCCCGGTCGGTCAGCAGGTTCTCCTCTTCGAATCCCCATGATCGTGCAAAGTCGAGAGCAAAGTGACCCACGAGCATTACGTGATCGGTCCGTTCCATGACCAACCGTGCGACAGAGCATGGGTGTTTGATGTTCTCGAGCGCGGAAACCGACCCGGCGCTGTACGTCTTGCCGTCCATGATCGAGGCATCCAGCTGTACGACGCCCATCTCGTTCGGGAGTCCGCCATACCCGACGCTCGTATCTTCGGGATCTTCCTCGATGATGTTGGTTGCTCTCTCGACTGCATCCAACGCCGAACCACCGCCAGCGAGTATCTCCCAGCCGGCTTCTAAGCCAGTGGCACCGGTCTCATTGGAGTGGCTGGTGACAATGAACGGCGCCGCGGCCTCTTGGCGCTTTTTCCGCCGGATGCCTTCGTCACCAACCACGTTGGAAGACCCAATGAGGAGTGCACCAGCACCCAATCCAGTGCTCTGTTGAACGAAATCGCGACGCGTGATTCGGCCAGGCATGGGTCTACTCCTTCTCTTCTTCTGATCGACAGGCGAGCTCGGGTCAATAAGTGTGTAAATGTCTCAGGCGGCTTCCTTCCGCTGATCGTCTGAGACGGGCTTTCCGTCTTCGTACTTT
>JBDGYW010000939.1:0-2993 GCA_039588935.1 Gemmatimonadota bacterium
CATTCTTGGTTGCGTGGGTTGAGCAGAGACAGGGTGCAGCCAGAAGATGGGTATACCATGGCCTCAAAAAGAGGGCCAATGGGCCAAGCCCATTGGCCCGTCATGACCATCACTCGAAACCAGGCGAACCATCGACGCGCAGGTCAGGATGGCATCTTGCGCACCAGGCGCACGTCGGCGCCAGGGCCTGTTCCAAGATTGCGGATGTTGACCATGAGCCCCGAAGCCGAGTGCTCCCTCACGTGGACTATCTGTAGCAGCGAAACCTGCTCGGTGTCTCCGTGGGCAGCCATCTCTGAGCCACCGACGGGGCGCAACACTTCGTAAATGTCGCCGAGCGCCACGCCGTCAGATCGCCCGAGGTTGATGAAGATTATGTCCCGATGGTTGGGCACCGGCGTTACGTCACGCGCGGCTATCACCTCGCCAACCATACCGTTTTCGATCGGCACAGGTACCACATCGCCCGGATCGGCATAGTGCTCGATGGGCAATGCTACCTGACCATCCGAGATTCGGCCGAACTGTGTGACCACTTCGGCGCGCACTTGTGAGCCAGCCACGCTGGTTACCTTCGCCAGACCCGATGGCACAACCACCCAACCCCAATCGCGCACTTCACGGCTCAGTCGCGCAACGAGCAGCGAGTCTCCGACCTGGTACACCGCCGATTCCGGCGCCTGCACGTCGATTTCGTTGTAAATCCGTGCCGCGGACGACGCAGTGAGGTTGCCTAGCGTGGGCCTGCCTACAGCCCCAACAACTGCAGCCCAAGGCAGTAGTTCGTCCTCAGTAAGGAAGCCAGCCGCATAGAAGTCACCAGAACGCAAGGAACGGTACCTGTACACTGCTGACGTGCGCCGATGCGCAAGACCGCGACCAGCGTCTCTGTCGGGCAAGAATACCGTTGGAGCAGTCTCTGTTGGCGGGGGACGAGGCGCCACCGGTGTCGGCGGCTCAACAACCTCTTCCTCTGGCAGCTCACCACGACGCACCTCCTCTGCATCGATCACTCCGGGCTCCACCTCAATGAGTCCGGGATCGCCCTCAGTCTCAGCGAGTGGCTCGAGCCTCAGTTCCTCGCCCGGGAAGATCCAGTGTGGATCTTCGACCACGAGAGTGTTCATGCGGTAGATCTGCGGCCACAGATACGGATCTCTGAGGTACCGCATCGCAATCCCCCAAAGTGTTTCCCCTTCCACCACGACATGCACCGTTGGTGTTTGGAGTGTCCCTGCGGCCTGCGTCGTGTCCTGCGCCTGAATGTTGGCTGCCGGCAACAAAACGCCGGCAGCCGCCAAAGCGACGAGACTAGAACGGAAGGTCGTCGTCTTCCTCATCGAGAGCCTCCGGGAAGTCGTCATACGACTCGGTCCCGCCCGCTGCCGGAGCTCTTGCCGGTTCAGGTGAACCACCGGCACCGACACGTTGACCGAGTAAGATCACTTCGCGGGCGTTGATCTCCGTGGAGTACCGTGTATTGCCATCGCGGTCTTCCCAAGTACGATATTCAATACGGCCCTCTACGTAGATCCTGTCGCCCTTCTTCATGTACTTCTCTGCAAGATCCGCCAGGCCCGTTGTGCGGCTGTTCCAAAGCACAACCCTATGCCACTCGGTCTTTTCCTGACGTTCGCCTTCCTTGCTGTTCCACTGCCGACTCGTAGCAATCGACAGTGTCGCCACACGGGTCCCTCCGGTGGTGCTCCGAACCTCTGGCTCCGCGCCGAGGTTCCCGATTAGCATCACCTTGTTCAAACTTCGACTCAAAATGACCTCCGTTATTTCCCGGGGTGGGGCCCGGACGGCGACAAACTATAGGGGCTTTAAGTCCTTTTGTCAACCGAAGATACGCGTTTTGGAGCATAATAATGCGGGACCCGAATCAGGGCTCCAGCAACGAGCGAAATGGGCGTCTAGCGCCCTTCCCTCGGATCCCGCCCCGCTTTCTCCAACCTCACCTGTGCTTCCGCCAAGCGCCCGTATTCCGGCTCAAAGGACGCAGGGTCTTCGACGCGCGCGGCTGCACCGTCTACAGACAAGAGGTCCAGCAACCAGGAGGCTCTGGGGATCATATCCGGCGGACCTATGGGATCACGGCCGATCCAACTTCGAACGCTCTCCCGATGTAGAACCGATCCCTCTCCAACCACTATCGCAGGAGGGGTGGAACACTGCTTTTGTAGCGCCTCAATCGTGCCGAGAGTCGGCGCCACTTCGCACACCACCGACCGCTGCTCGAACAGGTATACCGCACCAAATACATCACCTCGGAGTGCGTCGTACAGAGCAGCAACGGCCCCGTCTCCCAAGTGCCGAGCCCCATAGGCTAAGTTGAGTAGCGAAGGTACCGTGTACAGCGAGGCAGACGGGTGCTCACGTACGATGCCTTTGGCAGTGGAGAAGCCTATCCGCAGGCCTGTGAAGCTCCCTGGTCCGTCGGCAACAATGATCCCAGAAAGATCAACGAGATCCCGGTCTGCTAATTGGAGCACCTGCACGATTGCAGGCATCAGACCCGACGCATGCCGACGTCTGGTAAACAGCAACTCAGCAGCTACAACACCCGGCTCTCCGACCGCGACGCTTCCATAGTCGGTCGCCGTATCCATTGCCAAGACAAATGTCACAGTGCGCGCTCCAGCTGCCGGCGTGTTGGATCCCCGGTGTGTGAAAACGCCAGCCAGACGTCCGCGGGCGGAGCGAAATGTCCGGCTCGTTCAGGCCACTCTATCAAGAGCAGCCGAGCCGACCTGAGAATCTCCGGGAAATCGAGGTCGAGTGCCTCGTCAGGACCTCTCAGCCGGTAACAATCAACGTGGAATATCACGCCATCCGGGCTATCGTACTCGTGGACGAGCGCGAATGTTGGGCTGCGAGCGTGTGCCGCTTTGGCGGCTTCAGCGAGAGCTTGGACAAACGTCGTTTTTCCGGTCCCTAGGTCTCCAGTAAGCCACATCACTGAGCCACTTGGCAGCTCTCGCCACATGACG
>JBDGYW010000940.1:0-2990 GCA_039588935.1 Gemmatimonadota bacterium
GGCATGTCCAAGCATCGTCTTTGGCTGATCCCAACCGAGTTCACAATGCTCGAACTCAGGCAGTGGCACGAGGAGCATCCCGACGACTGGATGCCACTCAGCATCGAACTGAGCAACGAACTCGTGGAGCTGAGTTTCCGCGTCATGGAAACCGCGGAACGCCTCGAGTGGTACGTGGAGGAGCTGAGCGGAAGACCACCCTCGCTGAACTAGTCGCACAACATTCAGCTTCTTATTAACAAACGCACACCTGTATCCCGCCAGAGGTCTCCACTGACCGAAAAGTAGGCGTTGGGAACCACCGTGACCGGAAGGTCGATCCTGGTGCGCCAGCGCCATCCTTGCACAATGGCAGCCACCGCTTGCTCCACCGGAAGCCTCTTGTCGTCGCTCGCTCGGCCCTGCACACTACACTGACGAATTTGGCGTTATCGACAAGAACCGGAGTACCCATGACCGTCCTGCTTCTGCTGGGAATGTTCTTTGCCTCGCTGCCGGCGACGATCCAGGCGCAGGATCCGCCGAACCGCGAGGAACGTTTTTTCGATTGGGCGAGAATGACCTTCCCCGCCACCGAGTACGCGAACCGGCGCGAAACATTGGTTGCCGCTCTCATGCAGAGGGGTGGCGGTGTGTTCCTCGCGCCGAGTGAATTTCCGGTCGGCGGACCGACGTTCCGGCAGCTGGACAACTTCCTCTACTTCACGGGCCTCGAGCTGCCTAGCTCGATACTGGTGGTGGACGCGGATGCGAAAGAAACTCTGGTCTTTGCGCCTCGGCGTGACGAACGCTTCGAGCAACCGAGTCGAGTGAACGATTTCCCCGGACGACCGTTAGCCGACGATCCCAGCATTGCCACAAATTCCGGAATCGCGCGAATTGAGCCGTTCGGGGAGTTCGAGAACTACTTGGAAAGGTTGTCCGAAGACGGCCGCACTATTTGGATTGACTTCGGGAGTGCCGCGGCGGATCCCGTACGAAACGGAGCGCGTTCCATTGAAGCGCAAACGAGCCAGGAAATCGCGGTGGCTCTGTTCGTGCAAAATCGTATTCCCGGAGCTGTAATTCAGAACGCATACGAGATCGTGGCGTCGCTCCGCATGGTCAAATCGGAGGCCGAAGTGGCTGTAATGCGCCGGGCAGCTGAAATATCCGCACATGCACTGAGTGAGGCAGCAAGCCATGTCGGGGAGGGCATCGATGAACGTCGCCTCGAGGCGGAATTCGAGGTGGGCTGCAAGCGCGGTGGCGCACAGCGGCTTGCCTTTCCATCCATCATCAAGTCTGGACCCAATTCCCTTTGGCCGTGGCGCATTCTCGCCACCCATTACGATCGTCGCAATCGGACCATGCACGATGGAGATCTGGTGATATTCGATGTGGGCTGCGAGCTGGACCACTACGCCAGTGACATGGGCCGTACCTTCCCGATATCGGGGACATTCACCGACGATCAGAGAGAACTGCTGCGTTGGGTCACCGGAGTGGCCGACTCGATCATCGCAGCGGTGAAACCCGGAGTCACCTTCAGGCAGCTGACCGAAGTCGCCGCCCGTCAGATCCCGACCGACCAGCGCCAGTACATGCAGACTGGACTCTACTACGGTCATCACCTTGGACTGTCCAGCGGTGACCCGAGCCTCGCCGACGCACCGCTGGCTCCCGGCATGATCTTCACCGTGGAGCCGTGGTACTACAACCACGACACCGACGTCGCAGTCTTCGTCGAGGACGAGGTCCTGGTCACGGAGGACGGCGCCGAGGTACTCACGAACCAGTTGCCGCGCACGCCAGAAGAGTTGGAGAGGTTGGTGGGTGTGGTGAGACAGTAAAGGATGGGTGAGAGTTGACAGGTCTAGTCTTCGCTCTAATGCCTTGATATGAGAGTTCCAATTGCGTTCTGAACCCTCCTGGTTCCAATGGCGCCGCTCACAGTTCGCTACTCTCCGACCCCAGCGCGCTCCCCAATACCGCTAGAACGACGATGACCGAGACGGCTCCAGACTGTCCAATTGTTTATCTTGGACGTGATGAAAGAGACCCTCATCGGATTGGCGGAGGCCCACTTCGGTGGGCGGCCGGACGTCATTCTGGAGATGGCTTCTGACGGCTCCACTCGGCAGTACTTCAGACTTGTGTGGGACGCCGAGCAAACAGCGGTCGGGGCGATCGGTCCGGATCACGAGGAAAACCGTGCATTCCTGGCGTTCGCCAAAGCGTTCCACAAAGTGGAACTCCCGGTTCCCGAGATCTATGCTGAGGATCACGAGGCCGGAGTGTGGGTAGAGGAAGACCTGGGCGAGACCACGCTCTTCAACGCACTCGCCGCCGCGCGAGTTGAATGCAGGGACGAAACCTTCCCCGATGATGCCGAGGTGCTGTTCAGGAAAGCGCTCTCGGTGCTTCCTCGTTTCCAGGTCCTGGGGAATGACGTAGTCGACTACAGCATCGCCTACCCGAGGCAGGCGTTCGACAAACAGTCGATCCGCTGGGATCTGAACTACTTCAAGTACAACTTTTTGAAGCTCGCTCACATACCGTTCAACGAGCAGCGTCTAGAAGACGACTTCGCCAAGCTCACCGAATCTCTGCTCGATGCCGACTCGGACTTCTTCCTGTACCGCGACTTCCAGTCTCGAAACATCATGATCCGGAGTGGCGAACCTTGGTTCATCGACTTCCAGGGTGGACGGAAAGGCGCCCTGCAATACGACGTCGCTTCGCTCCTGTACGACGCAAAGGTCGATCTGCCACAACCGGTCAGAGAGTCGCTGCTCGAGCACTACCTGGATGCCCTGGGTGAGTACACGGAGGTAGACCGGTCGCGCTTCAGGGAGTCGTACATTGGGTTCGTGCTGGTGCGCCTGATGCAGGCCCTGGGCGCTTTCGGCTACCGCGGTTTCTTCGAGCGCAAACGGCATTTTCTCGAGAGCGTCCCTTACGCAGCCAAGAGTCTGGACGAATTACTGAGCATGGGCTTGCCCTTGCAG
>JBDGYW010000941.1:0-2984 GCA_039588935.1 Gemmatimonadota bacterium
TCGGATCGTCACGCAACGGTTCATATTGCGGCCAGTGCCTGGCGACAGAGAGGCTCGGGTCTCTCTCCTCGTATGCGCGGTCCAGGTATCGAAACGCGTCGTCCTTTCTGTCCAACGCTCCAAGCAATATGGCCACCGTGGTGTGCCCGACGTGTCGTACTCGCGTCCGTTCGATCAACACATTGCAAATCGCTTCAGCTTCTTGGGTTCTCCCGCCAACCGCATAAGAGACTCCCAAATCCCCGAGAGCCCAATGATGGCGTCCTGCCACTGTCAACGCTTTCTCAAACGCAGAGACCGCGTCAGCGTCCAGCCTATTCCAACGAAATGCAAGACCGAGGTTTCGCAATGCGAAATACGAGTTAGGCTCCCGGCCTACCGCCATCTTTGCGGTTGACAATGCTTCTTCAGACTGCCCCGCCATCCCAAGTACCATCGCCAGCATCGTCGTGGGGTAACTGCTCAGTGGGTCTAGTTCCACAGCTCGGCGCCCCTCCACGATTGCTTCGTCAAAGCGTCCGTCCACGCACGCCAGACAGCAGAAAGAGTACCAACAGCGAGCTTGCACAGAACCGGGGCTGAGGTAGATAGCTCGTTGAAACTCCGCCGCTGCGGCATCCCGATTCCACTCGTAGCTAAAGCTGACCATTCCCAGAGCGCTGTGAGCCTGGGCTAGAGACTCGTCCAGCTCCAGCGCACGTCGCGCGGCTGCCGCGGCTTGCGGCATTATTTCATGAGCACGGCTTGCCCCATAAAAGCCGAGTATGCTCTTCGCGTCTGCGACCCCCGCGTGGGCAAGTGGATAGTCGGGATCATGCGCGAGTGCCTGCTCGAAAGCCTCCAGACCCCGCCGCGCCGATGTGCCCTGATACAGGTGAAAAATCCCGCGCAGATAGAGTTGGTAGGCTTCCAAGTTCGCAGTCGGTGCTTTGACGAGAGGCTCATCTCTGACGACATCAAAAGTGATCTTCAACCGTTCTGCGATCGTAGCGGCTATCTCATCTTGAACGGCGAAGACATCGTTCATCTGGCGATCGTATCTCTCCGACCAGAGTTGAAAGCCATCGGCAACGTTGACCAATTGCGTGGTGATACGAATCCGATTGCCGGCCTTTCTAACACTCCCATCGAGCACAGTGCTTACGTTGAGTTTCTCACCTACCGTGCGGAGGTCTTCATTCTTACCCTTGAAGGAGAAGGCCGACGAACGCGCGGCAACCCGCAAACCCTCGAGCTGCGTCAACGCGTTGATGATCTCCTCACTGATCCCGTCGCTGAAGTACTCGTTCTCGGGATCCGCGCTGAGGTTGGTGAACGGGAGTATGGCGATCGACTTGCTAGGCGCCAGAACGTTCGAATCATGCGGGTTCAGGAGCGCTTCGGAAAACGCTCCCGCAGTGGCAAACCGATCTGCCGGCACCTTCGCCAAAGCCCCCCTTATTGCATCGTCGACCGATTGTGGTATCTCCCGCAGTCGTCGTGCCGAAGGTACTGGATCCGCGAAGCGCTTGACGATGATTGCCTGTGCGGTTCGCCCTGTGTATGGTGGCTCGCCGACGAGCATCTCGTAGAGCACGCACGCAGAGGAGTAGACATCACTGCGTCCATCCACCGCGTCGGCTGTCGCTTGTTCCGGACTCATGTACTCTGGTGTGCCCAGGCAAAACCCTGTCTCGGTAAGCCGCTCACCACCCACTGCACTCCCAGCCACCGCAATCCCAAAGTCCGCGACTACTGCATGCCCCCCATCCAGCATGATATTCTCGGGCTTGATATCCCGGTGGATCACGTTGTGTTCGTGGGCGAACCCAAGTGCGTCCGCCACCTCGCTGGCGATCTTAAGGGAATCATCTATCGGAAGCTGCTTCTCGCGGTTCAGACGGTCTCTGAGTGACTCGCCTTCCACGTATGGCATCACATAGAAGAGAAAGCCGTCCGCATCTCCTGATTCGAGTAACGGCAGGATGTGGGGGTGATTTAGGTTGGCGGTGACCTCGATTTCCCGAACGAACCGTTCCGGCCCTAATGCAGCCGCCAACTCGGGCCGGAGCACCTTGACCGCCACCTTGCGGTGGTGCTTCAGGTCCTCGGCGAGATAGACCGTCGCCATGCCACCAGCGCCAATCTCCCGCTCGATGGTGTAGCGGTCGGCCAGAGCCGTCTTCAGATGCTCAAGCTGGTCACTCACCGGGCATAAGATGCAGCAGAAAACAGGGACATGCGAGCATCACGAGCCAGCGATTAAGATCTCGCTTAGACACGTACCCCAAACAGACCCCTAAAAAGACCCCGGATCCGTGGGCCGAGGAACTCTGTCGTGTTCACAATACCCTACAGAGAGATCGTGTTCATCTAAGGTCGCTCAGGTCTTATGACATGCATGACGTAAGACATCCATGCCGTCCGACGTTCACGTCGGCCTTTACCGTACTTCACAGACCCCAAAACGCACCCCACCCTACGCTACCCTTCGACGCCATGGGATTGTGTCCGATGCTCTCGGTACGAGCATTCATCGTCATGTTGACAGTACCCTCGCAGCAGTTCTTTCCGATCAACAACTACCGTACAGCCTTGTCAGCGATCGCAGTGTCCAGGCGTTGTTGCTGTTAAGCGACGGGCGACACGAGGTCAATGTCAGATGGGCCGCTCGACACTTGATCGCACGGCCCATCAGTCAGGTTACCCGAGACGGCCACTAGCCGATGGCGGTAACGTTTTCTGCCGCCGGGCCTTTCTGACCCTCGACTACGTCAAACTCAACCTGCGCACCCTCGGCGAGCGACTTGAAGCCTTCTCCCTGAATGGCGCTGTGGTGGACGAAGCAGTCCTTGCTACCGTCCTCGGGCGTGACAAAGCCAAAGCCTTTGCTGTCGTTGAACCACTTCACTGTTCCTCTGGTACGCATTACTACTCCCTTGTGCTATGTGGCCGGGGGCGCGGGTAATGCCGTACCAACCGACTACACTTTCGCGGAAGAATGC
>JBDGYW010000942.1:0-2983 GCA_039588935.1 Gemmatimonadota bacterium
ATCCCGTATTCTCATCAAACTCCAGGAGATATTGAGGAACGCCGACTCGTTAAGCAAGGTGAACGAGAGCCTCAATCTCGCTCTGTCGATGATCTGTCGGGCTGTGGGTGGCAGCGGTGTCTTTTTGAAGGATTACGTGCGCCGCAAGACACACCACATCAAAACGGTCGACGAGTTCACCGTGGACGCTGGAGACGCGGACCTCTCGGTCGGAGAGTGCTTCGATGCCATACTCGACAGATCGGCGGGCACGTTGAAACCGGTTCGAGGCGATTCCGAACACGTGCTGCTCAACGAGGTCTCCTCCGAAACCATCCGTTACTTTTTCGCCTGTCCGCTCGCGTCGTCGACCGAGAGTCACGGCGCGATGGGCGTTTACGTGGACAAGGACGAAACCAACCGCAAACACGACCGGTTCAAAGTCAAAGACAAGGTGTATATCCAACTGTGCGCGGGACTGATCGCGGACAAGCTCCACGCCGTCCAGATCGAAGACCGGATTCGACGCAGTGAAAACTTACTGGAAGAGGTGCGGGCCAACCTCGTGCGCGAGCAGGAGTCGGCGAAACTTGGCGCGCGCGCTTCGGCGCACTACCGGCAACTGGAACACGAGGTCCGCGAGCTCAAAAACACTATACGTTCGCGTGGAACTTATCAGAGACGGATCGATCGTGCCAAGGAGCTTCTGGACGTAATTGACAGCAAGACAGTCGTTCGTCGTCAGGAGATGGCATCGATGAAGTTCTCGCTGCGAATGACCGACCTCTTCAGAGTCGTGGATGAAGTTGTTTCGAATTGGAAGGTGAAAGCGGAACAGAACGGCGTGGAAGTCACCGTACGGATTCCTAAAAGGGGTCCGTCACTCTTGATGAACGAAGACAAGATCCGCCTGGCGTTGGACAATATACTTCGTACGCTGACCTCGTGCGTGAAAGACGGGGACAAAGTGTTGCTCGAATGCTCGAGGGACGAAGACCGTGCCGTGATTATCATCGCCGATACCGGTTCCGGACTCCCGGGGAACCTGCTCTCGAGGTTGTTCATGCCGTTCAGCGACCTCGACCAGGACGATGAATTCAAGAGCGCGATGTCCCTGGCCGGCGACATCCTTCACCGCCACGCCGGCGAAATCATGGTCAAGTCGTCCACGTCGTGGAAAACCATATTGATCGTGAGCTTCCCGATCGTCTCCAACAAAGACCGCCGCAGTACCCGAAAGGAGCGGCGTCACCGCCGCGACCGCCGGAAGCCGGTCGAATCGACCTAGGTCGACCTGGTGGGGCCCGATCGCCGATGCGGCGCGGGCAGCGAGATTCTTTCCGATCGCCTCCCAGGTGGGAAAAAAATTACCAGTTGACTGGACGGGTAACCGCGACGCCGAGGACGGTATCGAGTTCGACCCATCTCGCGATGTAACTTAACTATATATTACATAGTCAGTTATAACCACAGGCCGATGCAAAAGCCGCTTTGGCCCACCGGTCGAGCGTGGCACAGGGCTTGCGCTAGCGGATGTGAACGGCCCGTCCGGGCGAGATTCTGGCCGGGCCGCGTGTGTGGTCCTCCCACTGGAAACATGAAAACCTCGAGTCTATATCCGTTGGTTTTCGACGCCGTCAAAGATCCTCTGCTGATGGTCGATCGAAACGGCGTCGTCATGCTTGCAAACGCCGCCGCGTTGAGCTTCTTCACTTTCGGAGATTCGCATTCGTTGGGATCGATGTTGTGCTCGGAGCCGGACTGCATCTTCGACTCACGCGAGATCTCAGAGTTGATGAGACAGTACGACTCGATCCGCGACTACACGCTGAAGAACCGGAACGGCAGGGAATCTGGTGTCACGGTGGATATAGATTCGGTTTATGAGAAAGACAGCGATC
Organism: Gemmatimonadota bacterium; assembly: GCA_039588935.1. GTDB lineage: Bacteria > Gemmatimonadota > Gemmatimonadetes > Gemmatimonadales > GWC2-71-9 > JBDGYW01. The sequence continues at coordinate 1,881 of JBDGYW010000942.1, forward strand.
CTTCGTTCAAGCTGCTCCACTTTCGCAACCGTTCCGCCGGGCGTCAGCGCGAATTGTGGCGCGACGAACTGATCTCCATGGTTTCGCACGAGATAAAGAATCCACTCTCCGCTATGAAAAACTCTGTGGAAATCCTTCTTTCGCAAATGCCGGGCGAACTGACAGAAGGTCAAAGGCGATTTCTCAACACGTCCGAACGGAGCATCGACCGTCTTACTCACCTGCTGGACGGATTCCTCGATGTCTCGCGGATCAGCGCGGGTGAGTTCGAGCTCAACCGCTCAGATGTCGACGTTCGCCAGTTCACCAAGGACGTCATCGATTCTTTTACCACGCTGTTCAACGTGAAACGGGTCAATCTCGACTGGAATGTCGATGGGTCGGTCAGCAAAGGGTATCTCGATCCAGGTAAACTCGAACAGGTTGTCATTAATCTGCTGAGCAACGCGCTGAAGTTCACACCCGAAAACGGGGACATCACCGTCTCAGTCGGCACCGCCGGTGTAGAAAAGGTGAGCGACGATCTTCGTTTGCTGCCGTGGGACACATTGGGCGAGCCACGCTTGCTCGAGGTTGTGGTCAAAGACACCGGATTGGGGATGAGCAGTGAGACACTCGATCATTTGTTCAATCGGTACCACCGAACGGGCGACGCCGGGCACGGTCGCGGCGCGCACCTGGGGCTGAGCATATCCAAAGCGCTGGTCGAAGCCCAGGACGGATGGCTTGATATCACCAGTGAGCTTGGTATCGGTACGAAGGTGTCGGTCTTCATTCCGCAGGATCGGCACACGGCGTGCGTGTTGTCCAGAACCCGGCGCGCGAATGACCTGGTGACGAGTTCGTTGGGCGCACGGAGGCCTCTTACGTTTTTCGCTCTGGGCAAACTGGACGGTGAGAACTGGGATGACATCTGTCGTTCGTGGCGACACGCCCCGGTGGTCAACCCGGGCAAGGACGCCACGATCGGTAACACGTTTCATATGTGGACGATAAACAAGGAACTGGCCGTCGCACTGCTACTCGAGCGGGGAACGGACGAGATACCGGGCCTCGAGGCCTTGTTCGGTTCGAGATTCGTACAGTGCGATGAGTCATCTTAC
>JBDGYW010000943.1:0-4329 GCA_039588935.1 Gemmatimonadota bacterium
GATTGCTCCCAACAAAAAAGGAGGTAATGCCCATGAATAGGCATTTGTAGCTCTCCCGGTCCGTTTTGGAATTGCCATTCGCGGACGGGCCGGGAGATGGCCAATAGCGAATGGCGAATTGGGGCCGGTTGGTTCCGATCTTCGGCAATCACTCAAGAGCCAGCCGCTGTAGAAACGGAGCTCGCCATGCCCCAAGCGACGAACAATTCAGCTACGGTACGATCGATCGATGATGCGATCGTTTTACTCACCGAAATCAAGTGCAGGAGCGGCCTGAGTACCGCCCGCAAGCGTGCCATCGAGGAAGTAGCAGAGAACCTGCAGTTAGCCCGGATGGAATTCCTGTCCGGGTGCGTTGACCAAGAACAGAAACACTCGCTGATATCGGATGTAACGGAAGCGGCATATCGGCTCTACAGGAAGTTGATTCGTCAAGAGCTCAGATTCAACCGGCCCACGTACTTCATTCTTGATGGAAAGCCTATTCACGGCGGATGACATGCCAGCGAATGGTCAATCTGAGCGAGTCGATCGTGTGCGTCTTGGACGGGTTCTAAAGAGCATCCGAAGTCAACTCGGCAAACAGCAGAAAGACGTGGCACATCAGGCTGGGTTGACCGCTAATTACCTAAGTCTAGTCGAGAACGGTAAGAAGCGGATTTCCGCGGATCAACTGGATGTGGTGGCGGAGACGCTCGGCCTCCGAGGCTCGCATCTGTACGCGTTGGCCGAGAACCCCGAAGCCGCCAGCGACCCTGATGCTCAGAAACTTCTACAGGCAATTCAGTCTCTAATCATGGCCTTCATACAACAGCTAGCTACCCGGACCGCGGGAGTGTTCGATTCACCAAGATCTAGCCAATGAACGGGCTTGCCCAGGGCTTGGCCAGGGCGTGCCGGTAGGCCCCGATTTGCCGCATTTTGCCGCGATCTGCCGGGCATGCGGAATCGTGCAAGTCCATAACTGGCTATCGATCTCCTTGGCAAAGCCCCTTCGTGGAACGCCTGATCGGATCAATTCGTCGAGAGTGCCTGACCCGCGTCATCGTGGTCAACGAAGCCCACTTGATTCGGATCCTGAATTCGTATTTCGCCTACTATCACGAAGTCCGTCCCCATCTTTCGCTCAATCGGAACGCGCCGGTGCCACGTCGAGTTGAGCCGCCATCCCAAGGCAGCCTACCGATCCCGTATCAAGTCGAGCGTCCCTCCAAGGGCAAGGTCGTTGCCATCCGCCAGGTCGGCTGACTGCCTCATCGGTACCCGACTCTCCGCCTTCAATATCGAGGGAAGACTGTCACCTTTTGAGGTGTCACCGTTTCAAGGGACGCGCACGCGCGTCGTTGCGCGTGTCGCTGTTGAGTACCACGTACACTCGGAAGACCCGCACCACCAGCGCCGCACGGCTGCGAATGTTCAACTTCCTGTAAAGCCGCAGGAAGTGCGTGTGCACGGTGTTCTCCGTGATGCCGAGCTTGGCCGCGATGGCCGCGTCGGTGGCGTCATCGAAGACGCAGCAGGCGAGCTGAAGCTCGCGGGGGGAAAGGTGTAAGCGACGTGCAACAGCGGCCCACTGCTCGGTGCTTAGCACCGAGGTATTGCCTGATGGAGCCCGGCGCGGGTCACCCTGCTGTGAAAGCGGCGTTGCAGTCCAACTTCGGCTCATGTTAATGCCTGGCCATGCTCTCGCCCGACGAGTGCGTTCGGCGGCTCGGAACCTTACTGGCACGCGCTTCAGAAGAGGGACGTCCGCCGGCCCTCGCCGACGCTAACAGCGAAATCGCTCCAGGACCCTGGACAGAAACGTAACATCCTCGTTATGTAGGCGCTTGCGAACGGATTGAATCTCGCGGCTCGTCTCAGGTGCGTCGCAAGCACTACTATCTATAACGACGTCTGGGCGCCGCGCGCTCAGAAAAGCTCGTCCGAGGACGGGCGCCGTATCGTGGCCTGTCGCGGGCCAACTACCGCATCGGACAGGCGACGTGACCGCGCCTCCTGCTGGCGGTGGCAGTATCGTCGGCGTTCCCGCCGGTGCTCTGGTTAGTCGAATCGGAACCTCGGCGCCGGGATTTTGAGCCGGACTAGGACCCGACCGTCAGGCGGAAGCACGTTAATAGGGACCCAACAGACGTTGAAGCGGTGCTGCAAGACGCGGAGCTAATCGGCCACGACGCGCTTCACGCCAATGAACCACAGGAGATTGAACCGAACAAACTAACTTCGGATCTGGTACCATGAATGGGGGCAGGTCTGTGTTGCCCGGCCGCCTCGGCTGCCGTGCCAGTCTCGCTCCAAGGTCCCGACATACCTAGAAACCCTAATAGCAGTCTGTGCCAGATTCCCGGAGAATGACGTCGCACCTGACAGGAAAGGGTGAGCCGAATGGGGATCGGACACTCCCGCACGAGGGCGACACGATGAGCTGGAACCGCGTATCGGTGCTGCAGGTACTCGCGATTCTCTCCGCTGCGGCCGCGTGGGCTGAGCCGAAGCCTAGCAAGATTACGGTCGCTACGTGGAATCTCGAATGGTTCTCAGTTCGGGGCCAGCTGCAGGCCTCGATCGGGGACGTGATCACAACCGAGTTTGCCGTCAAGATCCCCTGGCAGTTGGCGAATCTCCAGGCCAGACCGACGGTAGATATGCAGCGACTGGTTGATAGCCTGAAGGACATGGACAACGTCCGTCCGCTGAGCCGGGTTATGGAGTGGTTCGACTACCGGATCAAGCAGGAAGACCATGGACAACTTCGCAAGGCACTGGACAAGGCCTTCGATCGGGTTGTGAAGGGCTTGTTGGAGATTCCTTTCGTCCAGCAGTGGCGTAGCCCCGCAACACACCTGGACGAGCGGCTTCGTGCCTTGAGCAGCCGATGGCTCCGTTGGATCCCCAAGGTCCTGTTGGATGCCTTGGATGCCGAGGACCTGCTGCCCTTGGTGCTGGGCCAAACCGGCGGCCCCAGCAGTCCTGACGAGGACCGAGGACCGTGAAGTCATCTACCTCAACACGGGCACTTGGCGAGAGCGGATCGATCGCACGATTGGGATGGACAGGCATCCCGATTTCATTCGGTTCAAACAAATGACCTACGCGGTTTTCTACCGACCCGACGAGGACACAGGCAACAAGCCGTCCGGCATGGTCAGTTTCGACGTGTGGACCGGCTCGCGGAAAAGATGACGTGCGCTTGGGGCGCGGGCTGTTGCTTGATGGCCGACGGTTTCATGCTGGGTGGATCAAGATGAAGACGATTGAAGAAGAGGCGTGAATCGTGCGTCAACTTGGCTTGGCTGCCGGAGTGATGATGAGATCACCTAACCACCGCGCTCGTCAAGCCCTCCTGGTTATTCCGGCGGCGATCGCCGTCATGCCGGGCTGCGCGATTCACTCCTTTGACCAACGGACGGGTACCGAGCACATCTGGGGATTCGGGCACATGAGAATGAAGGTCGCGCCGCCGAACGAAGGGCTCCAAGCCGTGCTGCGCGGGACGGACGTGCTCGGTCTGGGGTTGGGGCTGGGCGACCGGGAGAGCTACCTGATACTCGGCTGGCACCGCAGCGAGCGGCTGGACATCCTCGAGCAGGACGCCGCCATCCGCCTGGAGCGGCCGACCAGCGATTTCGTGACGTTCCGCGTGGGCTCGAAGTTCCCGCAGGAACTATTCGAAACCAAAGCGCCGGCGGTCGCCGGTTCCGAAGAACAAGGAAGCAGCCCTTGAGCGGGAGATGATCACATGAGACGAATCAGCGCAATCATGATTGCCGCCGCGTGCCTGGCCGCTCTCGGCGGGTGCACGATCGGGTACAGCGCGATGCTGTTTGCGACTAAGACGAACTTCGGCTTGGACGTCGACACGCAGCCGCCGACGGTGCAGTTGTCGATCGACCGCCTCGAGGGCGTCTTCGCGCCGACGTACGAAGGCGGCGAGACGCCCCCGACGCTGGCGAGCTTCAAGTATGAGGGCGACGGATGGTTTTCGCCGTACCTGGGTTCGGCGTTCAGCACGGGTGACGCCGCCGTGGTTATGTCGCGCTTGTACGACGCCGGTGACGGAAACGTCGCTGCCGACAAGGTCTGGAACAAAACCAAGGAAAGCTGGCGAACGACGGAAGACGGCTTTGACTCCAGGATTGAACTGCCACGCCCGCCCACCTATCCGAAGTGGGTGATTCCGTTCGATCCAACCGAGGTGCGCCCGGTGCTGTTCGGGACGGACACGATGTTCGGCATCAAGGTGGCTTGGTCCGGGCTGACCGGTCATTTGCCCGACTCATTCCGCGTCGCGTACAACCGCAAGGAACTCGCGATCGCCCCGGTGACCGG
>JBDGYW010000944.1:0-2981 GCA_039588935.1 Gemmatimonadota bacterium
TCCATTTGAAAAGACGAGCCCAGGGTCCATTGATGGAACCTATGGTATTACTGCGAACCGTTTCCGTCCCATCAACTATCAACTCACTCATTCGGGGTGCTTTCTTCTATGGTTCTTCATCAGCAATCACACTGAAATCGACCAGTGTGTGTGTTTTCGTAACTGCACCCGCTGTAATCTTCAAAATAATATCGCCGTCGTCGCCGAACCCCGTCCCGTCCGACTGCCAGATGACCGTCGCCCCTTCTGCCGGGTCTGCCGGGTCGGCGGATAGTTCTGGAATCGTCAACGAACCAGGGAGCACGACGTCATCCGCCAGACCGACGGTAAACGACCTGTCGATACTCAAGTCTTGCGTTCCCTGCACGACCGACGTCTCACCGGCTGTCGCCTGCACGGTCAACTGACGAGCGACTGGGACCGCTGCCTTGACCCATGAATTCTGGTCGAATACCAGTCCCGATGTCCCGCTTACCGTTCTCCGATAGATTGTGCCTGACTCCAGCACCACCTGATTCGTTGCATACGCTGTCGACTGAGCCCAATCAGGGATAGATGTCTTGGCTGGGTCGCCTAGCCGCAAGTCCTCGACCTCGCGGATCTGAGCAGGCAGGACGCCGGATAGAACCGCCAGCGTGATAGCAATTGCCAATGCCAACACCGGACCCATTATCCACTCTACCCGAGTTATCTCTGGTCTCGTCTCTTTCATCGTCCCCTCACTGGATTATCAGCCACCGCGTGCCGTCATACCTAAACGTGCGGCTGGCGTAGTTTCCATTCCCGATATAGAGATTATTCGGGGTCACCTGATTGTGCAGAGCTATCGTGCCGAAGTCCACAGTAGCATTCCGAGTCGCCCACTGACCAAATAAGTCCACGACCTGGAATATGTCGCCTGCGTCCGGCGTCACCGGGGCTGTCACCGTGATAGCGACTGTCGAGGTATCGACGGAATAGGCGAACCCCGCTGCTGCTGTGAAATCAGCCGACTGAGAAGAAACCTCAAGAATCGCAGCGTCCAAGATCCCGTTCAGAGCGTTCCCGACTCTCGTGGCGTCATTCGCACCCTGAGTCGTCTCGTCCCGAATCGTATTGTTCTGCTGCTGTGAGCTGTCATAGGACGTGGCAGCTACAGCGAACATCGCTGCAATCCCGACGACCATGCTGGCAATTAACCGTCTTTCCACGTCACCCTCCTGAGTTAAGGCTCAAGAGGATTGTAGTCAATTCGGTGACTTTACCCATGCTCCTTCGCATAGAGCCGCTGGAGGACGTGGATATCGAATTCGTTCGCCTCCACCCGCTCCTCTAGTGTCTTGTCAGGTGGATCAGGATCGTCGCCACCAGGAATGTCGACCTCTATGCCTCCGAACCGCTTGTCCAGATAGCGAGCGAACGCTGAGCCCGGAGCGAATAACCACGGCGAATTCGACCGAATCGAGGGGTGCATCACCGGGTCGCCACTCATGTGATTGGCACCGCAATTATGACCGCCCTCGTGGCTCCCTAGCGTAAACCACTGACGGATGTAGTCACCCGGTCGATAGGTCGCCAAATACTTCTTCCAGATTTCGTCATTGCACGTCTGGTTGTATCCCAGAATCGCGAGCCCAATCCAACCAGAACTTCGCGTCACGAACGACATCACGGTGTTCGTGTTCCCTGTCAGTCGATCTCCCGTCAGGTAGTCCTTCCCGTCGAGCCGGAACCGCCAGAGCAACCCGTGCTTCGCATACGCCACCTGCTTCCTCGTGAGCCAGTGCCATAGGATCGGCTTGCCGTTGACTATCTCCTCCATCTTGCTAGGCATTAGCCGGAGGTCCATCTCAGCGATTACCGAATGAAAGTCCGGACCGACTCCGTGACAGCCTCGCCAGTTTCCGTTCCCCGCCTCAGCGTCGATAGCGTCCTCTGGACAGCCGCACATCGTATCGCAGACGTGCTTCAGCTCGTCGTCACCGTCACAGAGCTGTGAGATAACCGTCCCGTTCGGAGGCACAAAGTCAGGACAGCCGCACCGCTCGACCTGCAGCATTTCTTTCATGCTGCGACCGACAATGCCGTCATAGTACGGTGCTCGCCCGTTATAGACGTGGCGGACGCTTGCCGCGTACTCAGGATATTGGAATTGCGACCCGGTGATCAGAGCGTCCCTTACCAGCGTCGAGTCTATCGCCAGCTTCGATAGGTCACTGAACAGGACGTTATGCCCGTTCGGCTTGCTCGGATCCCAGAACCATCCCCGCCGAAACGCCGCCTGCTTCACGTTCTCTGGATTGTCGTAGTTGATCATTCCGCCACCCCATTGGCTAATCATCGTATTCTCCCGCGTCTAGCTTGGGATAGATACTCACAGCAGTCATCGTCCATCGTATTTCTCCCGCGTCTAGCTTGGGTTGGATCCTATATCGTTGGCGGTGATCGTCCATTTATCTAATTCCTCGGCAACGATTGCGTACGCCATTATCCTCATGTGGTCCCGTTTGGTCATTTCGTCGACCAGCGGTTTGGCGAAGCTCTGCTTTTCAAACATCTTGGATTTGGCGTCTAAGTGCATGGCTTCTGCATCAGCCATGTGCTTGCAATACAACGAAAACTTTCGCTGTTCGTGATCATCGAGTTTCATCGTATTTCTCCCGCCATCTAGATTAATGGGAAAAGAGGAACGTCAGCTGTGGCACTGACGCCCCCTTCCAGTGAGAGAACAACTCTCATTGCACTAGTACGGACTTCAGATGCGGCGGAACCCAGGACTCTCGGTTCTCTGCGACCCAGCGGCTGTCCCGTGACTCTGCCGGGAACCGGCTACTGACCCGTGGCTTAACCCGCCAATGCTCCTCGCCCTTCTTCGTCACACCTTTCACCATCCCCTCGCCAATAATGCACTTTACAATGTCGAGGATCTTCTCGAAGTCGATAGCACTAACGGAACCGCCCTCCTCCGCTCGCCACTTCGTGACCACGCACATTACGATCCG